>JACMLR010000268.1 GCA_014379515.1 Chitinophagaceae bacterium | reverse complement strand
TATGGAAAAACGTCTCAATACAATTGGAGCTGCATTGGACGTTCATGTACAAAGGAGTAATTCAGTATTTGTAATCCAGGTTCCTGTTCACTAATTATTTTCCCATCCACTTTTTGAAGTCTGTAACTTTTTCTCGGCTAACCAATGCTTCTTTATCGACAGCAGGCTTGAGTTGGAGAATGAGGCGATTGCCAAAATAGTCATCGATCTTATCAATCGAACCAACAGAAACATAAAACGATCTTGAAATGCGGAAGTATTGTTCAGGGTCAAGCATGTCTTCAAGTTCGTCCATTGTATAATCGACAACGTACTTTTTATTATCAGATGTTTTGAAGAAATTCA
This sequence comes from Chitinophagaceae bacterium, assembly GCA_014379515.1. GTDB lineage: Bacteria > Bacteroidota > Bacteroidia > Chitinophagales > Chitinophagaceae > Endoryza. Next base: position 27,633 of record JACMLR010000268.1, on the reverse strand, counting down.
GTCGGCCATCGCTATAGAAATATGCAATTTCCCCTATTTCAACAGACACCAATTTTTGTGCATGTTTTACAAGGAAGCGCTTGCGAAAATCTTTTGGCTGAAGTTTTTGCTGCAATTCTTTCACAAGGCTATCAATGCTGATATCGCTTGTCGGCTCTGCTCCACCATAAGAATTTTTTAGCTGGCGGAACTTGTTCAGTGCAACCTGAAGGTCTTCCTTCTGAATTGGTTTTAATAAGTAGTCGACGCTATTAACCTTGAACGCTTTCAATGCGTATTCATCATAACTGGTTGTAAAAATTACCGGGCTTTTCACCTCGGTAAGATTGAATACCTCGAAGCTTTGGCCATCAGCAAGTTCAATATCCATCAGGATAAGATCGGGTTGTTTGTTTGACTGCAGCCATTCGACAGTTCCTTTAATACTATCGGTGACACCAACAACGGTAGCTGTTTCATCAACACCGGCAAGCGTTTTCTGAAGTTTTTTTACTGCCAATTCTTCGTCTTCGACAATCAAGATTTTCATATGCGAACGATTTAGGTTTGTTAAATATATTTATTGCAATCGGCCACTCATCAATGGCTGCTTAAGCTGTAAACTATTATTCCAGATCAGGGGCAACACCACTGTAAAATTCTTTTCATCTTTCATCACCTGGAAACCCGGGTACCCGAGTAAGCCGTACTTCGCCCTGATATTGTCAAGCCCAACTTTATTACTCGGCGCTTTCACTGTTCGCCGCTGCAGGTTGTTGTTGATGACCAATTTATTTCCTGCAGTCGTGAAAATATCAATTACAAGCGGTTTGTTTTTCGAGAGTACGTTATGCTTCACAACATTTTCAACAAGTAACTGAAGTGACAATGACGGAAGCAGGTAGGATTCATAGCGCTTATCAATTTCCATATGCAACTGAACCGCATCTCCATGACGGGTTTGAAGCAATTGGTAATAGGACCGGATAAATTTTATTTCATTTCCCACAGTACTAAGACCGTCTTCATTATTTCGTAACAAGTAGCGATAGACCTTACTTAGCTCGTCTAAAAATTTTTCTGCTTTCTGTTTGTCTTCGCTAATAAGTGAAGACAGCGTATTGAAACAATTAAAGAGGAAATGCGGATTGACCTGGCTTTTCAATGAGTCGAATTCGTGCTCCATTGCCAACTGCTTCATTGTTTCTTTTTCCTGCACGCTCTCTTTGTATTTCTCCAACACATAATCTGCTTCATACAAAGTTTCAAAGATCAGGTTTACACAAAACCCAACTAACAATCCCATTTTCAGGTCTGGCATCTTCAATTGATAGCCGAGTATCGACAACCAATCATACAAAAAGAAAATAACGGTTACCGATGCGGACATGAAAGGCAAAAGGCAAAAAACTTCGATCAGGATACGTTTTCTCGTTTGATTGAGCGCTGGATACCGATACTTCGTATAATTTCCGATAAGCACATGTCCACGGTACGACAAAAACCCCAGGAGAAAGATCAGCGGAAATGAAATGAGCCAGATCTTTCCTTCATTGAACAACCGCGCATCAAACATTATATAATTCAACAGGACACTGATAATCGGCATTGAAGCCATGAAAGTGAACACCTGCAAGCCCGTTGGTTTCATCCATTTCTTCATGCGGCCGCCTCCTCTTTTCTTTCAATCAATGGCAAGCGAATCGTTCGTTGTGTTGCGCCATCGTCAGCAACTACAAGCGGTTTATTAAGTAATTGATATTTGCGAATCAGGTTATCCAGCTCGGCTTCAAAATCCATTGTTTCAGTTACCACTTTTGGTTGAATATTATTCCGAACTATCACTGATCTACCATCGTCAGATGCTATACAAATTTTCAATGGGCTCGACTTACTGATCATGTTTTGCGAAAACGCATTTTCCACCAGTATCTGCAATGTCAACGGCGGCATCATAAGTTGCTTATCAGCATCATTGACGGATACCTTTACTTCCAGTCCATCACCATACCTTGCCTTTAACACATGAATGTAGGATTCAATAAATTTCAGCTCTGTACCAAGTGTTACCATTTGTTCATCATCAGTTCGCAACATATAGCGATAAACCTTGCTCATCTCATCCAAAAATTTTTCAGCACGGTCTTCATCTTCACTTATCAGGCTGGAAAGTGAGTTTAAACTATTGAAAAGAAAATGGGGATTTACCTGGCTTTTCAATCCTTGCAACTGGCTTTGCTTATATGCCTTTCTCAGTTCCTCTGTTTCGCGAAGGTTCAAGCTCCAATCACGGTAACGCGCAATTCCTTCGTGCAAAAAGGTTAGAAAGATATTTGCAATGCCCATGCAGACATATGCCCAGATAAAACCTTTTTCATTAAACGTATAACCGTAAAAATCGATGGTTTCATAGCCGCGGAATAACAATAAAAGGAAGAGCCCGGTGATGATGATAAACGCCACGATCATAAAAGAAAAGCGAACGCTAACCTGGCTTTCTAATGGAAATCGCTTCTTCAACAATACAGCAACAGAACCACACAATACGAAATCAATGGCAAAGGCGATACCTGTAATGACAGTTGCCAGCACGAACATCGTCCATTTACTGAAATACGCATGACCGAAAATCACTCCATTCATCGCGACGGTAAATGGAACAATAAACAGAATCAGAACCACGTAATCTTTCCCGCTATATTGAGGAAGTTTCAATTTCATATCTCGTTAACAAATTACCATCTTTTGGGGGTTTGACCTTTGAAAGAAGCCCCGATTTTCATCGGGGCTGTATGAATTGAGGAAAAGTAAGTATGAATTGTAATTGCTCTTGTAAATGGACTTATTTAGTTGGCGGCATTGCCGGCGGAATCGGATTAGGAACGAGATTCGAAACAGGTTTAATCGACTTCAAATAAGCAAACATCGACTTCAGATCTTCGTCGTTTAAATTCTTATAAGCTTTCCATGGCATTGGTGGTAACAATGCTCGGCCACTGTCAAGTCCTTTGTACTTTCCTTCTCTTAGCGCTTTAACAAATTGCGCTTCGGTCCAACTGCCAATTCCTGTTTTGTCGGGAGTGATATTGGCGGCAAAAGAAACGCCCCACGGACCTGCAGCATTCGTAACATCTCCACCTAAAAAGTGCCAGCCTTTTGCTAGTTCATTAGCAAGACCATCAGTCTTTTGTACAGGTCTTGATGCAGGATAACCGCTTAAACGCGATTCGGCAATTATTTCCGGACCATTTGGACCCATACTCTTTGGCGAATGACAATCATCGCATCCGATGGTGGCGACAAGATATTCGCCTCTTTTAATCATTGATGCATTGCCTGTCTTTGCAGCCTCAGGTGTTGTAACGGCTGTTTCTTGTGGAGTATCATTACATCCAATGATGATTGCAGCAGACATTGCAATGCAACCAAACAAACGAAGGTTTTTGCGCATAAGTAGTTAGTTGTGGGGGTTATTTAGACAACCAAAATAAGGGTATTTTCTTATTCGCAAAAACCAAGATAATGTGCTTTGAAAACAGCCACATCAAATGTAGTCACATTAATTCCGTGCGAAGGTTGAAAGGGCTGGTTGCTCCACATAGTAATTTCCAAGAAAGATTTCACGAATGGCATTTGAATAAATGGACACCTGTTGCTGCATCATTTGACGTTGAGTTTGATCACGGTAATCTGCGGGACGTTTGTATCCCGGAAACTCCACCGTAATGAGTCGAATCGCGGGCCGGTTACGATCGGGACAGATCGGGTCGGCAATAGCAGTACTTGCCCAACCGCCCAACGAAACACCATGACCTTTTCCTCCAGGTAAATTTGCTCCAGTAAGGTTTCTTTTTTGGATGGAACCGCGGAGGGCTGCAATTGGATCTTTGTAATAAAGAGATGATGGTTGAGTGAGTAGTTTATTTCCTGGAACAACTCCTTTTTGAAGTTGAATATAGACAGCCATATCCACGGCGAGGCTGCTATCTGTTTCGTAACCGAGCGCATAGCCGTCGCTGTCAGTACGGGGATCGGCATAGATTCCGGCAAAATCGATATTGCGAATTGCATGCAGATTTACAATTCGCTGCGGGCGGAAAGCATCGATTGCTTTTAATAACAATTGGTTTTCCTTTTCTATTAAGCGGCCTAAATAATCGGTTGATCGTTGGTAATCAAATCCACGACCGAGTGCGGGCATTTGTCGGTTTGGATCGGCAGTATGGGTTGCAGAATAACGTCCCTTATTATTCACGGTTCCAATCAAAGCGGGATTGTTTATTGCAGTTGCGGCATTATCCGGAAATAAACATGGAATTATTATCACGGAATAATACGGCCTGGGGCCGGATTGCAACTGCCTTATCAGTTCGCGGGCAACTTCGATTGCGGATAATTCGGAGCCATGTACACCGCCGATGATCATGGCGCGATTGCTTGTTTCACCAGCAAAGTACCATGCTTCAATTTCCCGTTCCTGTTGCGAATAACCAAGAATAGCGCGATAGGTATTGGCTTTACCGGGGTAGTTGGTAAAGTTGATGCTACCCAGTTTTGAGATTGGCAGTACGCTATCAGCATTTGCGAGATTAGCCGCATCTGCATACGATGAAATAATCGCCACCCACAGTACTATTATAATTCGTTTCATTATCTTTCTCTTTTTCGATAAATACAGTGCATGCAAAGACGCGTGTTATTTTAATTGTAGAGTTCGAACGACTTAAGTCTTAAATACAATCTCGCCAAGTCGCAAAGGCGCCAGGAACGCATCCAATTTGATAATTTCTCTCTGATGCTTAGGAACCCTTTGCGCCTTTCCGCCTTTGCGCGAACTGTATTTGTATTCCATTCTATATTCTATATTCTTTATTCTTTATTCGTCATTCTACATTCGATATTCACTACTTACCCTTGCTTCACAAACTCCACTCTCCTATTCGCAATCTTCCCTTCCTTCGTTTTGTTATCCGCGATCGGAGTTGTTTCGCCCTTTCCTTCAGTTTCGAGTCGCGAAGCGTCGATACTGAATTCAGTTGCCAACATCTCCTTTACTGCATATGCGCGTTGACGTGAGAGCTCCATATTTGCTTTATCGTCTCCGTCACTGCTTGTATGCCCTAGGATTTTTACTTTTATAGTGGGATTGTCTTTAAGTACAGTCGCGATATCTTTCAATACAGCATACGACTCTGGTTTGATCGCCGCACTTTGATAATCGAACAAAATACCTGTAGTGGAAAACTTGCCTTCTTCGATTAGTTTGTGGCGCGTATCGGGAATGCCCGTCGCTACTTTCAGATTGCCAATCATGAAACCAATTTCATGATCCTTATAAGCAGAGCTGTGTATCTTGAAAAATAACTGGTTAAAGATGTATTCAGTTGGTAGTGCTTTGGGGATATCGAAGATCTTTACGCCATTCAACCACACACGCAACCGTGTTTCCTGGACCTGCATCGAGATGTGCGATACTTTGCTGTAGGTTTTGTCGAGGTCAGATAATTTTTGATCCTGGCTTTGAAAGTATCTTGCCCTATCAAGATGAGTGGTTAACGTTGCATAGCTAGCTCCATTCATCGATGGACGAATCATTACTTCTGCTGCCTGGTAGCGGTAAAACATATTCAGAAACTCATTATCGTTCGGCTTCTCTTCACCGCTGGATAAAATTCCAAAACTCATCAGCGGGAAAGTGTAGCCATTGTTCTTTAGTTGAAGAATCAGGTCAAACTCAACCGTGAAGTTTTTTGTGAACTCACTTTTATTCGCCGTCAGGTATAATGCGTTTTGATACAGCCGCAACCATTTTCCAGGAAAGGTATTGATGGTAACCACTTCGCCTTTGCCCCCTGTGTTCCAGTCAAGCGGAAGTTCACCAATTGCGTCCTGGCCAAAATCATCACCATATAAAATTTTTTCGCCCGGAATAAAATCATACTTCGAAAAAGTTTTAATCCCGGTCTCAGGTTCTGCAACGTTGGCTTCATCGGCTGCAGGTTTTGCCGCAGGTGTCGATGTATTTTTGCCTTCGATCTCATCGAGCGTTTTTTCAATTTGCTTATCAACTTTTTTGTCCACCCGGTTCTCCACCTGGTTTTCAACCTTATTTTTTACTTTATTTAATATTCCCTTCAGTTGCGCGTCGGCAATAAAGGGAGTAAGCGTGAGTAGTACTACTATTATTTTTTTGCTCATGGCGATTCTATTTTTTTCTGGATTCGAAATTAGAACCGTGTCACTCTGCAGCAATTGGCAAACTGTTTGAATTGAGGGAATCAACGGGTAGATTGAATCTGTCGCAAAACAGCGGCAGGGCAACAAAATCAATTACAGATCCAAACCATCGCACGCTTTTTGAGCATTTAATTGCGCATGTCCGGCTTCTTGCTAACAGATTCGCTTAAAAATTTTACAATGACAGATTTCAAATGGGGAATTATCGGGCCCGGAAGCATCGCTTCCGATTTTGCAAAAGACCTTGAATTTGCCGATGAGCAACGCCAACGCGTGACCGCTGTTTTATCGCGCAGCGAGGAACATGCAAAAGAGTTCAGTACGGAATTCAATGTGCCTTTTTATACAACTGATCTGTATCGATTCGTCAATGAAGGGGGTATGGATGCAGTATATATTGCCACTCCGCATGCACAGCACTATCAATATGCAATTACCTGTCTTCAACACCAAATCCCTGTCCTTTGTGAAAAGCCGCTGGCCCTTAATCAGTACCAGGTTCGCGAACTGATCTTCACAGCAACTTCCAATAAAACATTTCTAATGGAAGGCATGTGGGTGCGTTTTCTACCCAGCACTCACGAAATTTTATCTCGGTTACCAGAAATCGGCAACATCACGTCGATCAAAGCGCGATTAAGTTATCGTGCACCTCATGATAAAGAACATCAACGTTTTTTTGATCCTGAACTTGGTGGCGGGTCATTGCTTGATCTTGGAATCTATCCGGTGTTCTTAACTTTTCTTTTACTCGGAAAACCGACGCAGATAAAAGCGGTCGGTAAATTATCTCTGAAGTCGGTTGACGAAGGTTGTGCCGCGGTTCTTAAATATGCCGGGTCGCAATATGCAATTATCGAGTCTTCATTGATCGATGAGCTCGATCATCATGCTTATGTCTATGGTGAAAAAGGCTATATCAAAATTTTCCCGCCGTGGAATGAGAAGCCCGAAAAAATCGAACTACACATCTATAACGGGGAAACAACGATGCTACCGGTTGAATGGAACGGTAAGGGTCTGCACTTTGAAGCAAGTGAAGTCGTGCGATGCTTGCGCGATTCAAAACTGGATAGCAGCACTTTCGCGGCACAGGCAAGCCTCGATATCATGGAAATAATGGACGAAATCAGAAAGCAGATTGGTGTTGTTTATAAAGCGGATGAGATGTTAATCGATAAACAATCGTTATGATACAAACCTGGTGGATAATACTCCAAAATAAACTTGATAATTGGTGGCTACGCTTCATTACAAGCTTGCCAAACATCTTGCTCGCACTGATCATTATCGTTGTATTTGTTTTTGTTGCGAAATGGGTACGGAAACTTGCATACAAACTCACCATCCGGATGTCAGGGAAAGATTCCGTAAGTGGTCTCTTTTCAACAATGGCTTACGTAATTATTCTGTTCATCGGCCTCTTCTTCGCGCTTGATATTTTGGGCCTCGACAAAACCGTGTCGTCGTTACTTGCAGGTGCCGGCATACTTGGTCTCGTTTTGGGTTTCGCATTCCAGGATCTATCATCCAATTTCGTTTCTGGATTTTTTATCGCGCTTAGAAAGCCATTTGAAGTGGGGCAAACAGTTGAAACAAACGGTTACATGGGGAATATTGAAGACATCCAATTGCGATCAACAACAATGCGCACTTTCCAGGGATTGCATGTGATGATTCCGAACAAAGACATCTTCCAAAAACCAATGATCAATTACTCGCGAACACAGGAACGAAGAATAGAACTTTCAGTGAATATCTCCAGTGACAGTGATTTACGTTTAGCGGAGAAGTCCGTCTTTGAAGCGATGTCGACAATCACCTATCTCCATAAAGAAAGAAAGCCGGAAGTCTATTTCACCGATTTTAAAGAGGCGTCGATCGTAATGGCCGTTTGGTTCTGGATCTATAATCACGAACCTCCGGGTTTTATGGTAGCTCGTCACGATGCGATTATTCAAATTACCGATTCACTGCATAACGCCGGTATATTAATTGTGGCTCCTGTTACCGTCAAACAGCTTGCTGCAACAAGCGCCCACTAGTATTTGGCACGTCAGGAATTGGCACCAGCCTTGCAATCAGGATATTAGACTTGTTATTTGAAGAACGATAAATCTAAAACTCCTCTAATGCTTGCACAGCCCAAAATTGCCGTTGGACATTCTTACCGCGTACATCGCCTCACAACTGGTTTACAATTCACTGAAGGACCAGCCTGGCACCCGGGCGGGTACTTATTATTCAGTGATGTTATCGCTAATCGTATGTATCGGCTCTTCCCCGATACAGGAGATGTTGAGGTGCTGGTGAATGACAGCGGTTTTATTGGTTCGGATGCCTCACAGTTATCCAAAATGGTTGGCTCAAACGGTATCGTGGTCGACCGTGCGCGTAATATCATTTTTTGTCAACATGGAAATCATGCGCTTGCATATCTCAACGTAAATAACGAATTGAAATTTCTTACGTGCTTATTCGAAGGCAAGCCTTTCAACAGTCCCAATGACCTTACGTTGAAGTCTGACGGCAGCATTTATTTCACGGATCCACCATATGGTTTAAAAGACGAAGTGCTGAACCCAACCGCGTTTCAACCTATTGCGGGTGTATATCGCTTTCGGTTTGGGAGAGTTGATCTTTTGCATGGAGACTTGTCCTATCCGAATGGAATTTGCTTTTCACCAGGCGAGCGCTATCTCTATGTGAGTGTCGCAAGTGGAAACGATGCGGGGGTTTGGCGTTTCCCAGTCCAGGAAGATGGAAAGATTGGAAACAAAACGCTCTTTATCGAGACGGCTGCTGATGGCTTGTATTGCGATTCCAACGGATGTCTGTACCTGGCTGCTGAAGATGGAATTCATATTCACGATGAATCGGGAAAGAGCGTTGGAAAAATTCCGTTACAAGAGCGCCCAACCAACATTGCTGCAGGTCCAGCCTACAGCTCTCAATTGTTCATTACGGCGGGTAGTTCAGTGTACCTCGCGGAACGACTTGATCATTAACGAAATGATCAATGTTTTTACATCATTACTACCTGTGGAGTTATTTCTACAGCATGGGAAAACAGGTCTACGCGACCTCAATTAGCGATTCGACCATTACAGGGACTAAAAAAAAGATTTCATTAATTCTACCTAGTAAAACCACGAAAATCCCAGCTGAAGTCAAAACTGGTTAGCAGTTTGTTTTATGGACATCAACTAAAACACATCCCCATGTTAAGTCAGAATCAATCCCAGCGACAGCAAATGCGAATTCTGCCTAAGCAAATTCAACTGCTTAACATTTTTCATTTGAATACGCTTCAGCTTGAGCAAAAGATCATGGACGAGATCAATGAAAATCCCTTGCTCGAAGAACTCCCTTCGGATGATGTGATTGTAGCGGAAAAAAATGCAAAGGATGCAGTTCAGGATTATATGGGTTATGAGGAATATTGTCATGACGATATCCCCGACTACAAGCTTGAACACAAAAATTATTTTACCGGCGATAATATTCCGGAACGACCAATTGCTACCAGCGTCGATTTCCGCGAAGAGTTGAAACAGCAGTTCCGGGAAGAGAACCCGGATGATGCAAACCCGGAGTTAGCTGACTATGTGATTGATTCGCTTTCAGATTGCGGTTTGCTTGAGCAAACTTTATCTGACCTCGCTACTTCTATATCTTTCTCTTTTCACAAATGGTTTGAAACCGAAGAGCTAGAGGAATTGCTTGTTCGCGTTCAGAACCTCGGGCCCGCAGGTATTGGCGCCCGCAATTTGCGCGAGTGCTTTCTGCTTCAACTCCGGCACATGAATCAGAAGCGTCCGGATGTGCGGAAGGCGATCACAATTCTTGAAGATTTTTATAGCGAATTGCAAAGTTGCAACATGGAGAAGATAAAAAACTCCACGAATCTTGAAGATGATGAGTTGAAGATCGTTGTGCAATTGATTGCTTCACTTCAAACGCGTCCCGTATCCGCGATGAGTAACAGCGCGGATAACGGAACAGTAATACCGGATTTCATTATTACGGAGACCGGCGAAGGCCTCGAAGTTTCACTGTTTCGCTCGCGCTCTGCTTCACTCTATATCAATAACAGCTGGAAAGAAACGGTTCATGAAAATGAGCAGAACAAATCTGGCAATGCACATGCAGCACAGTATATCAAAAGCAAATTACAATCGGCGCAATGGTTTGTAAATGCCATCCAGGAAAGAGAATCGAATATGTTGAAAGTGATGCGTTGCATTCTTCACCACCAGGAAATTTATTTCCAAACTGGAAATATGATGGACTTGAAGCCGATGATCTTAAAGGATATTGCTGAAAAAACAAACCTCGACATTTCTACTATCTCGCGGATTGCAAGTAATAAATACGCCAGCACACCATTCGGCATTTTGTTGTTGAAGAAATTATTTTCGGAAGGACTTGCAACTCAGGATGGAGAAAAGGTTAGCAATCGCGTGATACAGCAAACGATCAAAGAGATCGTTATTAATGAAGACAAGAAGAATCCCTATACCGATAAACAGATTACAGCGATGCTTGCAGACAAAGGTTTCAATGTTGCCAGAAGAACTGTAGCTAAATATCGGGAACAATTACATATACCGGTCGCTCAGCAACGGAGCAGGTGGCCAGAGATGACAGAATCAGCTACCGAAGATGTGAGTAGTATGAATGATCAGTTATCCTGAAATGATTTTTTCCACTAAACAGTGACCATTCCATGAAAAAAATATTGGTAATCGATGACGATCGTGACATGTGCTTGTTGTTAAATAAATTTTTAACGAGCAAGGGCTACACTGTTAACGAAAGCTATAGTGGTAAAAAAGCACTCGAGTATCTCGAAACAAATAAGCCGGACCTGGTCTTGTGTGACTTTCGATTGGAGGACATGGAAGGAAACATATTGCTGAAACGCATTAAGGAATTGCATTCAGAATTGCCTGTAATCATCATTACCGGTTACAGTGATATTAAAATCGCAGTTGAGGTAATGAAATCAGGTGCACGGGATTATATCGCGAAGCCACTGATCCCTGACGAGATATTGATTGTTATCGAGCGTAACCTCTCGGAGGCTCCGCAAACAGATGCGGAATCAATCATCTCGCGGAAAAACAAAGCGGTAGTTAACCAGGAAAATTCTGAATACATTTTTGGTGAAACGCCTTCATTTACCCGGCTTCTCCACCAGGTTAACCTTGTTGCTCCAACTGATTATAGTGTGATTATCTACGGTGAAAGCGGAAGTGGGAAAGAAGTAATTGCACATGAAATCCATCGTCGCAGCAAACGGGCAAATATGCCGTTCGTTGCAATCGATTGTGGCGCATTATCAAAAGAATTGGCAGCGAGTGAGCTTTTCGGCCACGAGAAGGGATCGTTTACTGGAGCTGTGATGCAAAAAACAGGCAGTTTTGAAATTGCATCGGGTGGAACGATCTTCCTCGACGAAATAGCGAATCTTTCTTATGAAATACAGATATCGTTACTGCGTGTGATCCAGGAGCGTAAAATGCGTCGTGTGGGTGGTATAAAAGATATCGAGTTGGATGTTCGTATCCTCATTGCGAGCAATGAATCGTTGTGGAATAAAACGCGAACAGGAAAGTTCAGAGAAGACCTGTATCATCGTTTCAACGAATTTGCAATTGACGTACCGCCACTCAGAGAAAGAAAAGAAGATATACTAACGTTCGCGAATCACTTTTTAAAGCAAACGAACAAACAACTCGGCAAAAAAGTAAAAGGGTTTTCACAAGAAACCGAAGAGGTCTTTCTTCGCTATGTATGGTATGGAAACCTGCGTGAGTTGAAAAATGTGATTAAGCGTGCCACTTTGCTTTGCGAAGGCGACTGGCTTGAAGCGAGATACCTGCCTTTTGAAATTTCCAACTTCGCTAAACTTCAGTTCGAACCCGAAGCAACTTCTGTTGCTTCACCAATACCAGTTGTTAGCAGTCCGCGACATGTGGAAGTCCCGCATCGGACAACTTCCGTATTTGCAGAAAACTCATTGAAGGCGGCGTCAATCGATGTTGAGTATGAAGTAATCGTCGATGCATTAAAAAAATGTGGCTTCAATAAAAGCAAAGCTGCAAGAATGCTGAACATTGACCGAAAGACACTTTACAACAAAATGAACCAGTATCAGCAATTAAACAACACCTAATCATACATTATGAAAGGGGATCCGTTTGAAAACCTGAGAGTGATATTCGGAGAAGAAGTAGCATCAACGGATCAGGACCTTGACGATTTCTTTCCGGGTCTCATTTACGTTTACGACACATCTAACAAAAAGATTCGCTATGCTAATAAGCGAATCATCGATACACTGGGCTATTCATTAGATGAGATGCATGAGTTCCCCAACCATGTATTGGATTTTGTTTTTGAAGATGACCTTGGCGCTGCAAAGTCAGAACTTGACAAGTATTCTTTCTTAAAAAATAGGGAAAGCTACTCATACGATTGCCGTCTGAAACCAAAGGTTGGCGAATGGCGTTACTACAGAATAAAAGGTACTGTCCTTCGTACCGATGCCGATGGCAAACCTGCTTCGGTGCTTTTCATTGCTGATGATATTAATGATTTCAGGCTGGCCGGAAATGAAACCAGGGCGGTGAAAGAACTTTTTGCAGATACAGAAGAGTTGCTTTCGGCTGGTACGGCCTGGTGGAAAAGCGATAGCAACGAAATGTTTTGGTCGCCCGGCCTCTTCCAATTGCTGGGACGCGACCCATCGTTGCTTTCTACCCCAACAATGAATGATTACCTCAGTCATTTCAGGAAACCTGATCAGGAGTATATCCGTTCAGCATTGAAGCAATTATGGGAATCGAATAAACCCTTTCGCAAGGAATTCACTCTCATTGATTCGAATCAAAAAGCAAAGACTGTCTCCATTATTGCACGTTTAATCCAATCGTGCGATGCAATTCCCGAAAAAATTGTATTCACCACGCGTGATATCAGTGAGGTTGTTGAAACGCAGCGCGAATTATTTGATTTCAAAAAATTGACGGAGGAAAGACAGGAGCACCTGAATTTTGGTTCCTGGGAAATTGTTGGTGCGCCTGCTACAATTTCCTGGAGTAGCGAAATGTACCGGATCTTTGGATATGATCCCAACAGCCCCTCGCTTCCTGAAGTAAATGAGCAATTGTACCAGTTGCATATGTTTCCCGATGATTTTAAAAATGATCGCGCAAAAATGCAGCACATTTTGCTTCATAAGTACGATTCGTATTCGTCGGAGTATAGTATTCGAACAGTCGATCATCGAACTCGCCTTCTTCAGACACAGTCAAAGGTTGTTTGGACAGAGGCGGGGACATGGAAAAAGATTATTGGTACAACAACGGATGTTACGGAACAAACTACAGCCAGGAAAACAATTCGTTGGTTCAAGGAACTGTTAGAGGATAAAGAAAAATATCTTGACCACGGCTCCTGGGAATACGATGTTGTATCGGACCGCACAACATGGTCAGTTGGTATGTTTAGATTATTTGGTGAGGATAGAACAGCGTCCGATCATTTTTTGATCGATGCGCCAGGAAATCTTATACAGCAATACACAACTCCTGAAACCTTCGATCGCATAATGCAAATTTGGACTGGTTTCCTGAAAGGAGAAAACAATGGCATCTGGGAATACGACATGATGCTTCCTGATGGTAAAAAACGTTCGCTACAAAGTGTAGCGAGGTTGATTCATGACAACGAGGGAACCCTTTGCAAAGTAATTGGAACAACAAATGAAGTAACTATGTTGCGGCAGTATGAGCGTGAGCTGGAAAGTAAGATTGCCGATTTAGACCGGTCGAACAAAGAACTCGAACAATTTGCCTATGTAGCTTCGCATGATTTGCATGAGCCATTGAGAAAAATTATCACGTTCTCTGAAAGGTTACTACATAAATACGGCGAACAACTTGGTGAAGATGGAGCTAACTATCTTAACCGCCTTTGTAATGCGACCAATAATATGCGCACATTGATCGATGACCTCCTCGACTTCTCAAGACTTTCATCTCCGAATCACTTATTCTTCCAAATCGATCTCAACAAAGTGGTTGCAAACGTGAGCAACGAACTTGAAATGAAAATTGAGGAAACACGTACGGAATTAACGGTCGATGATTTGCCCACAGTTGAAGGTATCGGTTCCCAACTAAAGCAATTATTCAGTAACTTAATTCTGAATGCAATAAAATTCAGTGACCCAAAGAGGAAGTCGCGTATTATTATTAGTTGTGAGAAGTTAACGGCAACACAAAAAAGCCATTGGCATTTACGCCCGGAATCCAATTACTTTCGCATCACGGTTCAGGATCACGGAATTGGATTCGAGCAGCAAAATGCCACTAAGATTTTCCAGGTATTTCACCGGCTCCACGGAAAGACGGAATTTCCAGGAACAGGGATAGGGCTTGCCATCTGTAAAAAAATTGCGGAGAACCATCGCGGCTTCATTTATGCCGAAGGAGAACCAGGTAACGGTTCCCATTTTCATATTGTGTTACCAGAAAAGCAGCAATAGAAACATGACGACAGAAAGCCAGTTGCACATTGGTATCATCGATGATGACGAAGATGATCTCTTTTTGATAACGGAATATCTAAACAATATTCCTTCGCAACAGTTCAAAGTTTCTCCCATGCTCGGTTACGAAGAAGGCTTGAGAAATATTCGTCGCCATAAATGCGATATCTATTTCGTCGATTACTATCTGGGCCCACGAACAGGTCTTGAATTAATCAAAGAATTAATCAGTGAAAATTATGAGGAACCTTTTGTTCTTTTAACCGGTAAAGGCAATACTCATATTGACAAAGAAGCAATCAAATCAGGCGCGTTCGACTATTTAGTGAAAGGCGAGCTGAATCCCGAAAAATTAGAGCGCTGTATCCGCTACAGCCTTGAACGCGCAGCATCACTCACGGCAATCCGTGAAAGCGAACGAAAATTCAGAACCATCTTTGAGCAATCGAAAGATCCGATTTTCATTGCTGATGAAGATCTTGTCTTCAAAAACCTCAACAAGGCTGCGGTAAAACTGCTTGAATATTCTTTCGAAGAATTACAATCATTGAGTCTTTATACCTTGCTTTCCGAAGAAATTGGGAAAACGCTGAAAGAGAAATTTACGCTCGAACGTATTGTTGATGATATGGAAGTGGAAATCATTACAAAAAAAGGCGTTACTAAATATTGCACCTTATCCATTAGTGCAGAAATGGACGCAAGAGGATCCAGCCATGTCCAGGGTATACTGCACGATATTAGTAAGCTAAAGCAGGCTGAATACTTGAATCTTCAAATGCAAAAGAAAGAAGTAACAGGTCGATTGATTCATTTTCTTGCACACGAGGTCCGAAACCCATTGAACAACATTCAGCTATCCGTTGATCAGATTGAGGAGCAAGTGGGATCGCCAAAAGATATAAACGATTACCTAAAAATTATCCGCCGAAATAGTACGCGGATCAACGGAATTATCAACCATTTGCTTTCCTCTGCAAATCCTGCGGAAATAACGCTGCGTGAAAGGACTTTGCAGGTGATTATTGACGATAGTCTTACCGAAGCGATCGATCGCATAACCTTAAAGAAGATAAAAATAAAGATTGACTATGCGAGCGAACCACTTTTGGTAAAAGCGGATTCGGCGAAGTTGCAGATTGCCTTTTTAAATTTATTTATCAATGCGATTGAAGCGATGGAAGAAGGAAAAGGTGTGTTATCAATCGAAGTATTTTCGTCCGCGAAAGAACATTTTGCCGCTATTAAAGATAATGGTATCGGAATGACGAAAGAACAAATGAATTACCTGTTCGAGCCATTCCATACCAGAAAGCCCGGGGGTCTCGGGCTTGGTCTGCCAATGGTTTCGAATATTCTTCACTTACATAACGCCACCATCGACGTGCAATCCGAACCAAATGCGGGCACCACGTTCTTAATCGGCTTCCCCGTACTATAAAAGCATTATCTCACATATTCCGGCTGCCTGTATTTTCGAATTGTTTCATAAGCGATCTTGAGCGACATCTTTTGAGCGGCAAGCAATTCACGAAGCAATGGGGCAGAATTTACGGACGCATTATCAAGTGCTCTCCCGTAAACACGTTGAATATTTTCTTCCCGTTTTTCATAACCCGCGAGAACCCCGCCGCGATCATTCAGGTCAAATCCATTTTTGAGAGCTGTTGAAGAATTTCCATTTCCAATTGCAGCATCATTTGGGATGGGAGGTAATTGTTGCAATTCTTTACGCAGATCATCTGCGAACTGGATGCTCTTTTCACTCATGCGGTGGAAAATTCCGGTAAGGTCGGAGTAAAGATTGGAAGACGATTCGGTAACGTACCGGTACGCGCTCGCGCGATCTACATTGGCAGTGATGAGTTCGGTCAGCACTTTCCCCAATTCAGCTGAACTTGTTTTCATGGGTTTCATTTTAAACTTTTGTAAAAAAATTGTACCTAAGGTTAAACAAATCCTGGGAAGGAGACGCCGTCCCTGGAGATTCCCGCTTCCGCGGGAATGACGGTCGAGTGCGGAATGAGAATGACGGTCGAGTGCGGAATGAGAATGACGGTCGTGTGCGGAATGAGAATGACGGTCGTGTGCGGAATGAGAATGACGGTCGTGTGCGGGATGAGAATGAGGGTCGAGTGCGGAATGACGGGCAAAAAAGGAATGGGGGCAAAAGAGGAACAAGGTCAAAAGAAGAACAGGGTCAAAAGAGGAATAACTGGCACAAGGCGACCGACGATCATTAAAGGAATGACGAGTAAAGTGCAAATTAAGGTCGAAAAGAAAATGAGGCGCAAAAGACCGCTACTGCTTGCACTGTTTTGGTTGTCCGGCTTCGCGACCGTCATCCCTGCGAAAGCAGGGATGAAGATTCCCGCTTCCGCGGGAATGACGGTCAAAAATTCTCAGGTGAAGAATAACAAATTGAGAAATGCATTTACACAATTATTATTTGTTGCGCTTGTATTTCAGTTGTAGCAACATGATGATACCATTCATAAGCGCAGAAAAAGAGTTGGTAATTATAATAGGCCAGTCTTCACGCATGATGCCGTACCAGACCCAAAGACCAAGTCCCGCAAATAGAATTAACAGCATAACGGTAGAGACATCGTCTGCTTTCTTATTCTTCACCATCTTGATCAATTGCGGGATAAGCGAACAGGAAGTGAGCACACCTGCAATAATACCAACGATTCGTTCTTCCATAATTGTGCATTAAAAAAAAGGCCAGGCTAAAAGTGCCCGGCCTTACCCCTAAAACTAACATACCCCGTGTACAGAATTTATGCTGAGTGAAGCATTTTCGAAGAGAATATATTAAAATCTCATACCACCCTTTATAAGGCGAAATCCCCAAATGTGTGGAGCGTTTCGAGTAAGAATTCCTCAGTTTGTATTATCAAGCGGTGAAAATTGTGGGTTTGTGGACCATTTTGCTCAGCCGTGGCAGTCGAAAAAAATGGTCCTTGTTTTGACTTATTTACGCAGACTAAACATCCCCGTATGACCAAAAAATACAATCTAAACTTTATTGCTAATCGGATCACGGAAATCGGTAGTGCGTTGATGCATGATCTTCGGGATTCCAACGAACCTGTCACAACCGGTATTATAAACGTTTTAAAGGTTGAAGAAGATGGGAAGCTTTGGTTTTTTATTCGTCGGCCGTTCGGATATGCAGATGAATCATCATTTGCGTTCCCGGTAGCACTTCAGTTTATCCGGAAGGGAATGCCGTTCTATATCAAAGTAACGGGCGTTGCGACAGCTACGGGCAACTACGCTCCTGTTGAAGGCCGCATTAGTGACGAAGTCATGACGATGAGCATCGCATCCAACCTCACATTGGTTGAAATGAAAATAGAAGTGGTTGAATATTGCGAGTATGATGAATCAAAAAAAGAGGATCGCTCGGTTTATACCTTTTTTCAAAACCTTTATCGTCATATTTTCCTCCTGCCAGATTATAACCGACAGGTCGTCGCACGGTTTACCCTCAATTAATTTTTTTAACCTAGTAAAATGAAACAGCAACTCAACCGGATACTTTCGAAAATGATTGGCGTAACTCCGGCAATCGTGCGATACAAAAATGATGACTCAGTTGAATCAAGAATGATCCACATCACTGAGCACAATACCGATACAATGATTTGTTGCATGGAAGAAGGAGAAATTCTTCCAACAGAAAATAAAAATGTAACTGTAATTATCAAGAACAATAAACACTACTTGCACTGCCAGGGTGAAGTATCCAGCTCGTTTCTTAATGGTCGCTTGTTTAAGATGGATTTAATGAAGGCTGCACTTTTCATTCGTAAGACAGAAAAAGATATGTCGTGGCTCCAACAGTTATACAAGTATGACCAGGCAGTGGATTAGCTAAAACCTTATCGGATGATTGATAAAAACAAAGTCATTCCCACGCAGATCACTGGCGAAAAAAGTGATTACGAATATTCAATACCTGCAGAGAGCCCCGAAGAAGCGGCGAAAATATTTCGCGATGCAGCTGCAAGGCTTTTGGATGTAAATGAATGGAACAAACTCTGTGGAGCTGGTAGTGCAACCTTCCGGCTGGCGAACGACCGCGGCAAAGATTTGAAAGAAGTGCTCCAGGCAGGTCGTTACATTAAGATCGATATCCCCGGACCCGGAACAAAAACCGGGGAGGGCTACGATTGGGTGTATGTGGAAAATATCGAAATGAGGCGGTTGAGTGAGTCGTCCGAATGTCTTGCTATTACAGTTCAGCCCGCTCAAAATCCAACTGCCGGACATAGCTCCGTTGCGCATTTCTTTAGCAGCGAGTCTTCCAGTACTTTCCTGCTGTGCAATAACAGGAATTCGGTTACGATGTCAGTTCATGGTCGTAACGAAGTTCCAAATACCCATACATCTAAACCACTGGATAATATCCGAAATAAACTTGTTGCAAAGTCTGCTATCGCATTTATGTCCGCGGTGCAATGGAAACGTCTCGTGCGCGGTGTTATCGAGGGTCCAACAGAGGAAAAGAAGAATAGTAATTCGTGATGCCCGTTTTGGTCCAGTATTGTATCACTTTGTAGACCGCTTTCCTCACCTTATTTTTCATCTCGACAGGAACAGTTATTTTACTCAGTTAAAAAAAAAATTATGAGCAATATATCCCATACGGTTAATGTCGGAAAAACCGAACGCGTTGTATCGCTACTCGGCGGCTCCCTCCTGCTACTTGATTCACTTTTCAACTCGCGGTTCCGCGGCTTCAAGGTGATTACTGCAGGATATCTTATGTATCGTGGAATTAGCGGAAACTGCCCTGCATATAGTATTGCGGGCAAGGACAGCTGGCGCCAATATACGAATGCAAATGTGCGGGTATCAATGCGCATCGAACGTTCACCGAGTTCTCTTTACCAGTTATGGAGGAATTTCGAAAACCTTCCACGATTCATGACGCATCTTATTTCAGTAAAAGAAGTGTTTGAAAATATCTACGAATGGAAAGCAGATATTCCTGGAAAAGCTATCCCGGTACAATGGAAAGCCTGTATCGTGCATGATGTTCCAGGTGAAACCATTTCATGGAGATCGCTGCCAGATTCGTCAATAGAAAATGCAGGGAAAGTTGAATTTAGAAAGATCGATTCAAACACGACCGACTTGCGTATTACGATTAGCTACAAACCGCCAATGGGCTTAATCGGCGGAATTGCCGCAGATTTCTTTCATCCAAAACTGGAAAAAATCGTACTGGACGACGTTAACAGCTTTCGGCTTTATGCGGAAAATCAGTTGAACACAGTTCCTTCTGCCCTATCTGCCGGACCTGCCTACCAAGTATAATCTCTCACCCATATAATAAGGGATAGCCTGTGGAATCAATTCCCCGGCAAGTCCCTTATTTTGCGTTTGAAAAGCTGGCAGTATGTTTGACTTATAGCATTGAAGACAAGCCATTAGTGAAATGAAATGAGTACATTTTACAGTATTTAGGGCTGCATTGTTAACTTCCTGAGACCTTAAACCTTATCAGGCCAGCAAAAAATTACAACGGGTGAAGCTTAGAAAATGGATAAAGGGGACTTTTATCACCCTGGCGGTGATCATTTTGTTGGTTATTGCCACTGTATTATTTCTACACACGAGCAAGGGAAAATCTCTTGTGGCAAATTGGGCCAAAGACTATCTCAGTAAGAAACTTGGTACTGAAGTCTCGATAGGTCGGCTCGATTACCGCCTCCCGAACTGGATCGAACTGAACAACATCACTATAAAAGATAAAAACAAAGTAGACTTGCTTACGGGCAGGTTGATTCGCGTTGACCTTGACATGTTGAAGTTGTTGAGCGCAGATATCGAAATTGATAAGGTGGCTCTGTCGGGCATTTCTCTGAATGTATATCGCAATGTTGCTGATTCCAACTTCAGCTATCAATTCCTGATCGACGCTTTCGCAAGTGACACACCCGATACTACTACTTCAAAAAAAGAACTCAAACTTTCCGTCAATACTGTTTGGCTTGATACAATCGCATTAAAATATAATGATGCTAAGGATAATAAGTTCTACGCTGCTAACATTGGAACATTGCATGGAACGATGGACAAGATCGATTTGACAAATATGCATTTCGATTTGAATCGTTGGTATCTCAGCAACACCATTGTTTCAATTATCGATTCTTCCGCAGTGGAGCTCACGGAAGTGATCGATACTGATACTGCAGCAGCAAAGCCACTTTTCTTGCAGGCGAAATCGTTGGGCCTGAGAAACGTTCTTTTCGTTTATCAATTGAAAAACGAGAAATCAGGAATTTCAACCACGGTTGATTCATTAGAATTGGGCGATGCCCTCTTTGCATTGGCGGAGCAAAGAGTTAAAGCCAGAAAGATTGCTTTGTTTAATTCAAGCTATGCAATGGAATCGGTAACTGCGCCGAAAGAAAAAGACAAGATTGATTCTGCTGATATCGCAAGTAAGCCATGGGATATACGTGTTGATAGCATTGTTCTGGGAGGTAATTCATTCAATTACGATAACAACTATTTTAAGGCGACAACTGCCGGACTTGATCTCAACCATATCAATGCAAAAAACATCGTGTTTGTTGCCTATAACACGAATTACGTCGATAACGGTATAGGAACAACGCTAAATAACGCGTCACTTATATTGAATGATAAGATTCAATTGAAAAAAGCGTCCGCAATTCTGCAAACATCCGACAGCGTTATTGCCGTAAAAGATGTGCAGATCGCTGTTAATAATTCCCAATTGAATACCCGGGGCGACCTGGCCATACCAGTAAAGAAGGATCTGGTTGCAAGCTTACAAAACGATCCCATCGCGATAAGAATCGATAGTTCTTTCGTTGCAATTAATGATATTGAGCTGATCTCTCCGGGAATGACGAAAAAACTCCCTGTAAATCTTGCAGCCAATGATCGTATTCATCTTGCAGGCAATCTTTCCGGTCGCATGGAAGATATTCGATTCAATGGTTTGACCATCTACACCGGGAATCGCCAATTTGTTTTTAGAGGAGATGGACGAGTGATTGAAGTAACGGATCCGAAACAGCTGCGATATGATGTTTCAATGGCGCAATTGCATGTTGACCGGAATTTGCTGAGCAACAAAATGAAAGCGCAGCTTAGGGAAAAGGACATTCAACTTCCAGCGGTGTTAGAAGTACGCGGTAATGTCAACGGTACTACAAATGCCGCAACTGCCAGGAACCTGACAGTAAACAGTACTTATGGCCTCGCAACAATCAATGGAAGTGTTTCAAATTTCTCCAATCCATCTAAACTAAAATATAACGCTACACTCAGTGCGGCGAACCTGGAAACTGGTAAATGGATCAGCAAAGATTCTTTACTCGGTAAATTAACCGGCGTTGTTTCAGTAAAAGGAAATGGCGTTGATCCGAAACGCCTGATCGCCGATATCGATGTTGCCATTAAATCATTTGTGGTTAAGAGTTACGATTATTCGAATATCAATCTCGTTGCAGATTACGATAAGGGCGTTTTCCATGCAGTCGGCGGGATTGATGATGAATACCTTGTTACGAAGTTGAATTTGTCTGGTAATTTGGATAGTGCCAACCTTTCTGCAAAAGGAAATGTGAATGTGGGCAAAGCGGATTTATACAACCTCAAACTTTCAAAAGATACGCTTGCAATCTCAACCAACATTGTTGTCGATGCATCGAGCATTCAGCCAAAAAGCATGAATGCGAATATCATCATAGATAGCACATTGCTTACTGTTTCGGGAAAGCAGATCAGCATCGACACGGTGCAAGTGAACGGACGCAGCACCAACGATAGTACGTTTATTTCGATGAGCTCGCCATTCTTATTAGCCGCATTGAACGGTAAGTTTCATTACGATCAGCTTCCTGAGCAGATCACCAGTTACATTCAAACGCATTACTTCAATAAACCTGGTTCAATCACGACGGTTGACCAACAGGCTGCGTTCACCGCCACGGTCACGCGACATGATTTTGTAACACAGGTTGTACCAACACTGGAAGTTGATAAACCAATTGTGATTACAGCTGGCTTTGATAATCGCAATACAGATACGGTGCTGACTGCGCTTGTCACAGCATCAGGATTTCGTTATAACAAACTCGGCATGGAGGAAATTTCTGCTGCGCTTGCCGGTCGTGATACTGCGCTCACGTATAACGTCACTGCAGAAAATATCGTGAACGGAAAGCAAGTGTATCGCAGGCCAGTTATCAAAGGATCTTTTCGCGAGAAAACCTTGATGGTTGATGCAAGCACAAAAGATGTTAGTGATAAAGATTTTTATGCCATAAAAGCAGCAATTGGTTTGGAAGAAAACAAAACGACTGTTTCTCTTACGGACAAGGTAAAATTAAATGGCACCGACTGGGCAGTACCAGCTGATAATTCATTGACGATTGCACCGGAAGGTTTCGTCTTTAATAATTTCCAGTTGTCGCGCGAAGGTCAGCTGGTCTCTATAAAAAACACGAGTCCGGGTACTGCATCCGCAATTGAAGTAAACATCGATAGCTTTTCACTTCGTAATATTACCGCCTTCCTGAATAAAGACTCACTACTTGCTGATGGAACATTGCAAGCTGACGTTGTGATTGATCAACCAATTCAAAAGATACCAGCAGTAAAAGGCGAGTTAGCGATACAGGGTTTGACAGTCAGAAACATTCTCATTGGAAATGCGAAGTTTAACTCGCAAGTGAGCGGCGATAATGTAACGCTATCTGGTGGCATCACTGGAGAAAACGAAGTGACTGTAAATGGTAATGCAGGTCTCAGTGCGGGTACACTGGACATTAAAATCGGGCTTGACGATTTGAATATGAATACGATTGAAGCATTTTCAAACAAAGCGATCAATCGGGCAACCGGCAAAATTACCGGGCGTGCTGACATCAGCGGAACTATCAGTGATCCCAGATGGAATGGTGAAATCAATTTTGACAGCACAGCGTTTGCAGTTGCGCAATTCAATTCACTCTATAGGATCCACAACGAAAAGATTGTTTTTAACTATCCCGAGATTCGACTTGACGAATTTGAAATCCGTGATACACTCAATAACCCGCTGCGAATAAACGGCGTCGTAAAAAGCCTTGATGCAGGTGGGTTTGGTCTCGATCTCGCAATAAGAGCAAGAAATTTTATTGCAGTAAATGCTCCGCGAAAACCGGACGTAGTTATTTATGGTACAGGAATCATCGATGCAAACGTGACGATTGCCGGCACAACCACGGCGCCATCAATACAAGGAACAGCGACATTGGAGAATGGTAGCGACATTTATTATACATTACCACAGAAAAATGATTACACCGATGAACGGACTGGTGTGGTTGAATTTATCAAAGCAGATACAATCACAAATCTCGCAACGGGCCGAATTGCCATCAACCCCGACGATACGGTTGCTGTTGAATCATTCAAAGGTTTATTATACAACCTTAACCTTGAAGTGAAAAAAGAAGCAAAACTGACTGTTGTGATCGACCCATTAACAAATGACGAATTACAGATCCAGGGTACCGCACAAATTAATGCAGGTATCGATGAGAATGGACGAATCGGTCTCAATGGTATTTATAATTTGGAAGGCGGATATTATAACCTGAATTACCAGTTCATTAAACGCAAGTTCGCACTGGTGAAAGGAAGTACGCTCACGTTCAGTGGTGATCCGAAACAAGCTATTGTAGACATTACTGCGCAATACGAAACCAATGCAAGCGCTGCTGATCTTTTAGGAAATGAGATTTCCGAAAATACCGGCACGATGGGTTCTGGCTTTACGCAAAAGATTCCATTTGTTGTATTTCTTACAATCAAAGGTTCACTCCTTAAACCGGAGCTTGGATTTGATGTGAAATTAAAAGAAGGAGCACAAGGTGTGAATTCAACATTGGCCGACGCAATCGAAAACAAATTAGCACAGATCCGCTACGATGTATCGGCAATGAACAAACAGGTATTCGGCCTCCTGATCATGAATCGTTTCATTGGGGAAAAAAGTAGCGACTTCTTCGGTGGTAGCGGCGGCTTCCAGGCCGATGCTGTTGCAAAAGAAAGTGTCAGCCGTTTTCTCACCGAGGCCGTCAATCAGATAGCAGACGAATTGATCAAAGGCGTTGATCTCGATATCAATCTTCGGAATTACGAAGCAACAGATAACACTATTTCCAGAACAGATGTAGACGTTGCTGTTTCAAAAAGATTGTTAGATGACCGCCTTACAATATCCGTTGGTAAAAACTTTACCGTCGAAGGAAGCGACCCGGTTTCGAATACACAAAGCAGCGATGCGCAGTTGATGCCCGACATTAATACCACCTACAAATTATCGAAAGACGGTCGATACATGATTCGTGCATATCGGCGCAATCAGTACGAAGCACAGGTTGATGGCTATTTCATCGAAACTGGCGCAGTGTTCTCCATTGCGATGGACTATAATCGGTTTAAGGAGTTGTTGCAAAAGAAGAGAAAACGAGGAGCCAATCGCGACCGAACTCCTGAACCAACCAAGGAAAAAATGACTACCCCAACTATTAAATAAGCCAGCTTCGTTCATGAACAGGAATTTTCAAATTTGCTTTATACTTATTGCAGTGATTGCATTGACGTCGTGCAGTGTAAAACGCTTTTTGCCACCAGGCGAAAAATTGTACAACGGTACTTCGTTTAAAATCGAACGGCAACCAGAAGTAAAAGAAAAAGCGAAAGCGCTGCGGAAGGATCTCGAAAAAGTAGCGACGCCGAAAAAGAACAAGATGATCCTTGGCGTACCGTTGAAAGTATGGTGGTGGTATAGAATCGGTGAACCAAAAAAGCAATCTGGCTTTAAATATTGGTTGCGAAATCGTTTAGGTGAAGAACCGGTACTAAGCGGCCGCGTTCGCCTCAAGGACAATGCGGATAACATGAAGGCCTATCTTGAGAACGATGGTTACTTCCTGAGCACCGTTCGCGGAGATTCGTTAGTGAAAGGTTACAAAATGAAAGCACGCTATCGGGTGGAAGTTGGCAATCCATATTATTTATCCAGTGTACAGTGGAAAACGGATAGTAGTGATCTCGCAAAAGACATTACATCGGTAATAAACAAGGGCGGATCAATTTTGCAAAAAGGACAACGATTCAATCTTGAAAGAATAAAAACGGAACGTACAAGAGTTGACCTCGAAGTCAAATCACTTGGTTATTACTATTTCAACCCGGAATACATTATGGCGTATGCGGATACGAATTACCGCGATCGCACGCTTGCAATGTATTTGATCATTAAACCGCAAACACCGATTCGCGCACTCGTTCCCCAAATGATTGAAAATATAGTGGTGTTTCCGAACTATACACTTTTGAATCCCGCCCCGGATACTTCCCTGGCCAACCTTACTCCTGCCGATGGAATTTATATCCGCGATACGGTAAAACATTTCAAGCCGCGCGTGTTCACGGAAACAATTACCTATCGGCCCGGACAATTGTATTCCATCGAGGATCAAAATAAATCGTTGAATCGTTTCATCAATCTTGGTGCATTTAAGTTCGTAAAGAATCGTCATGAGGCCACATCGGATAGCGGTAACAAATTGAATGTTTATTACTATCTCACTCCATCGAAGCGAAAAACTATTCAAACCGAAATTGGGGGATTCAGCAAGAGTAACTCATTCACCGGGGGCCAGGTCAACGTTACCTGGAAGAACCGAAACCTATTTAAAGCTGCCGAGGCCTTTTCTGTGAGAACGTACGGCGCGTTTGAGGTTTCGTTGAGCGATTCGCTGGAGAAAAATAATAATTGGCGTGCTGGTGCCGAAATGTCGTTGGTGCTACCACGTTATTTTCTGCCGTTCACAATAAAAGGCAAACCACCTTTTCCACCGCGCACCCGGTTTCTGTTAGGTTATGAGTGGTTAAGAAGGCAATTGCTGTATTCAAAAAACTTTTTCCGATTCCAATATGAAATCAACTGGCGTGAATCCGTAAGTAAAGAACATACCATTGCACCAGTCAGTATTATATTCAACAATACAAAAAACGTATCGGCGATTTTTGATTCCGTACTTCAACTGACGCCTTCGTTGCAGTATGTAAATTTTCCGGAAATCATTGCCGGTTCGTTCTATAATTTTATAAGTTCAAGTACATTTTCCGGGGGTAAACATATTTACTTTTTAAGTGGTGATGCAGAGCTCGCGGGTAATATCGCTGGCTTGATAAAAAAACCACAGGGAGCGTACACTGAAAAAATTGCTGGAGGTTTTTTCGCGCAGTTTGCAAAAATTAGCGCAGAAGCGAGGTACACCAGGAAGCTTGGTGACGACTTGTATTGGGCGAATAGAATCATTGTAGGTGCAGGGTTTCCGTATGGTAATTCATCCTTCCTGCCTTTCTCGAAACAATATATTATTGGTGGTGCTAAAAGCTTGCGTGGTTTTCGTCCGCGTGGTATTGGCCCTGGCGCAACGCGGGCTACCACAATTCAACAAGCGTATTTGCCACAAGTCGGCGGTGATTATAAACTTGAAGTGAATACGGAATTCCGGTTTCCATTTACCAAGCGAATAAAAGGTGCGGTGTTTGTTGATGCTGGTAATATCTGGACGAGGGATTCGACGTTGTATGGTCCGGGAGGCCAGCTTTCTAAAGATTTTATAAAGCAGTTGGCAGTAAATACTGGTTTTGGTGTACGGCTTGACCTAGGCATTTTGGTTTTCTGTCTTGATCTTGGATTTCCTCTTACTCGTCCGTGGGAACTGGAAGGTGAGCGCTGGGTGGGGGGTATGATTAAGCCCGGGCAGCCGGAATGGCGCAGGGAAAACCTTATC
>JACMLR010000267.1 GCA_014379515.1 Chitinophagaceae bacterium | reverse complement strand
TTTCCCGACGCTGACGTTGATCGGTAACGACTACTGTTTCCATTTCGCGCGAGCCGCGTTCCATCCGAACAACAATTTGTTCCTCTTCATTTTCATTGATGAGAAAATTCCGTTGTTCGGTTTTATAACCCAGGAAGCTCAGGATAATCCCAAACGCCCGGTCGGCAGGAACCGTCATACGGAAGGTGCCTGAATCGGAACTCATAACACCAGAACTCCTGCCAAGAATCATTATCGAAACGCCAGTGAGTGGTTTCTCATTCTCATCAAGGACACGACCAGAAACAACTCCGTTCTTCTTTTGGGCAAAAGAACCACCTCCAATAAGGACAAGCAGAATAAACAGAAATAGCTGTTTTGGCTTCAAAGGAAATTTATGATTTATTACAATTACCCGATCGCAGTTAATTACAAAGGGCGCTCACGCTACTAATCTTACATTCCAACTCAAGGAATTTAGCACATTTCCACATTTGCATATTTCGCACATTCCATTCGCACATTCGCAAATTAGCAATTCGCACATTTTCCTCAAACGCCTTTCAGCAGCGCTATAGTACCTTTTGGGTCGGCTGATTTAAAAACAGTGTTACCCGCAACCAGCACATCTGCGCCAGCGTCAATAATATCCTTGGCATTCTCCATCGTAACGCCACCGTCGATCTCAATTTTTACCGGGAGCCCCCAAGTATTGATCATTGTACGCAAACTTCTTATTTTGGATAGGGTATGGGTGATGAATGATTGCCCCCCAAAACCGGGGTTTACGCTCATAAGGCAGACAAGATCGATATCTGCAAGAACATCCTTCAATACATCTACCGGCGTATGCGGATTCAACGCAACACCCGCCTGCATACCTAAATCTTTAATTTGTTGAATGTTTCTATGAAGATGTTTGCAAGCTTCATAGTGCACTGTAAGATTATCGGCGCCTGCCTTCTTAAATGCTTCAGCATATCTTTCTGGCTCTTCAATCATCAGGTGGACATCACAAACTTTTGTAGTCGCCTTTCTAAAAAAATCGATGAGCATCGGTCCAAAACTGATGTTCGGCACGAAACGACCATCCATGACATCGAGATGATACCAGTCAGCAGCACTTTCGTTTAGCATCTGGCAATCGGCTTGCAGGTTCAAAAAATTTGCAGAGAGTAACGAAGGCGCAATTAGTGGCATTAATAATGGTTGAAGATGAACAAAAATAGAGTCGACATGCTGGATCAGCAAATAAGATTACGACCGCCTTTAAAGCACTTTGAGTCGTTGCCTCGCTTCTTCGAACCGGGGATCCAGGGATAAGGTCCGCTCATAATTTTCTTTGGCCTGCACTTTATCACCATCAGCTTCGAAAGACCGCGCCATCCAGTAATATGCATCGGGGTCGGTATTAGAAACAGTCGCGGCCATCTTAAACGCTTCAAGTGCCTTTTTGAAATCTTTCTGGGCGAAATAGGCATGTCCTTTTTCTAAATGTGCATCCAGGAATTTCCAATCAAGTTTGATGCATTCTTCAAAGATCGGCAGTGCTTTGGTATACTCTTTCGTATCGGCATAATAGGTGCCTTTGATAAACAGTGCATCAATCACTTCACCCGTGCTATCGCGGTGGAGAATATCATCACATATCGTGAGCAAACGGGGATTTTGTTGCATCGAATAAATCTGGGCCAATGCCAGGCCGGTGTAATTGATTGGTTGGATTGCGTACGACTTCTCCAATGAAATGATCGCTTCGGTTGTATCGCGCAAGCGCGCGAGCAGAACCCCTCGTTCGTACCACGCCATAAAATTCAGGGAGTCCGACAAAATCAATTTATCATATTCTTCGAGTGCTTCCTTTCTTTTGCCGGTTGCGGCATACACTTCACTCAAGCGTCGGCCGAATTCCTGGTTGTTAGGAAAATCCTGCTGACGCGCTTTTATAAATTCGATCGCTTCGGTTGTTTTATTAACGAGCTGGAGGTTGGATGCGTACTCGAGTGCAATGGCTTCATCTTTACTCAGCTCCCACGCTTTTTGATAATCGGGAGTTGCTGCGTCGTGAAGATTGTTTTGTGAGAGAAGAAGTGCCCGCGCAAGATAATGACGAGGGTTATCAGGGAACTCACGAATACTATCAGTGATCGCGAGAAACGGCGGAGACTTCAACAATGCGGAATTACCAACAGAATCCCGCTCCTTGTCATCGGTACATCCCGCAAACACAAGACTAATAACCAGGAAACAACATAAAACGTTTTTCATCTAGATCGTGATTTGATTAACCGTTTAAGTCGCAAAACTAACCGTTTTAGTGCCCGCCTTCTGACAAAATTTTGACAAATCGCAGGGCGATTGCAAATATCTTTGCGGGCCCGTAAACAAGCTAAATTGGTTTTATGAAAAAAATGCTTCTGGTTCTGTTCCTCATCACTGCAACGTTTTCAATGATTACCTCATTTCGTTCAGGAGTTAATCTTTCTCAAGCATCAAATCCTGGCGATACTTTATTGTACCCGGCGGAGAAGCATTTCAGCAACATCCAGCAGCTGACTTTTGGCGGCGACAACGCAGAAGCATATTTCAGTTTTGATGGCAAATGGCTCATCTTTCAAAAAACATATGCGAAAGAAGGAATTCCATGTGATCAGATGTACATCGGCAAAGTGCCTGCTATGGGTGAAAAGTTTGAATATAAACTTGTAAGTACCGGCAAAGGCCGCACAACTTGCGGATTTTTTACAAAAGATGGCAAACATGTGATCTATGCCTCGACTCATCTTGGTGCAGATAGTTGTCCCCCGGTACCAGACAGAAAAAAATATGGTAACAAATATATCTGGCCATTGTACTCAAGCTTTGAAATTTTCATGGCTGATTTGAATGGTAAGATTGTTAAGCAATTGACGAATTCTCCCGGTTACGATGCGGAAGCAACTTTATCGCCCGATGGTAAAAAAATGATTTATACCAGTACGAAGGACGGCGACATCGAGCTTTACATCATGGATCTCGCAACTGGAAAAGAAAAAAGAATTACGAATATTCCGGGCTATGACGGTGGTGCATGGTTCAGTCCCGATGGAAAAAAATTAATCTGGCGTGCATCGCGCCCGAAAACGGAGGCGGAGAAAAAAGAGTACAATGATTTATTAGCTGAAGGACTGGTTGCGCCAACAAATATGGAGGTATGGATTGCCGAAGCAGATGGCAGCAATCCCAAACAGGTATCTTCATTTGGACAGGCAAACTGGGCTCCGGCGTACATGCCCGACAGTAAGCGGATCATTTTTGCAAGCAATCATGAATATAAACGCGGCTTTCCGTTCAATCTTTATACGATGAATGAAGATGGCACTAATCTAACGAAGATCAGCCGCGACAATGGTTTTGATGCCTTTCCAATGTTCAGCCCCAATGGAAAGAAGATTGTTTTTTGCAGTAATCGCAACAATGGGGGAACCAGAGATACGAATATTTTTATTGCGGATTGGGTGGAGTAGGGGCACGGAATAGGGAGTATCGGAAGAAGAATAAAGAATAAAGAATATAGAAGAATACACAATACCGCTATTGATATGGGTGCGCAATTGACGTTATCTGTGGCAGTGGGGGTGTACGGCATTCTATATTCTTTATTCTTTATTCTGTGTTCTGCATTCCATTCAAGAATCCTTAATTTGCTTTGCAATTAAAACTAACTACAATGGAAACAGGCTTGCTCCATCTTCATAACATACTTCGCTGGGTCATTCTTATTCTTCTGCTGGCAGCAATCATCAAATCATTTTCGGCCAGGTCGAAGCCGGATGGATCGATGAAGAAAATCAGCCTGTTCCTGTTAATAGCGGCGCATACGCAGTTTCTTATTGGGATTTATCAATGGTTCACGTCGAGCTTTGGATACAAGTTGATCGAGGCAAATGGATTTGCTGAGGTTATGAAAAATAGTACACAACGATT
>JACMLR010000266.1 GCA_014379515.1 Chitinophagaceae bacterium | reverse complement strand
TGCCGGGGTAAATCAAAATGATTACTATCGTTGGCTTCTTGACCTGGACCGCGCACAAGAAAAAAGTCGGAACTATGATCGACATAATATTGTTGCAGGTAATTCATCGAGTACAAGTACAGCCGTATTCCTGAATGCTGGAGCGCCGCTTTCTTCAACAATTAATTTTTATACTGCAATCGGTTATTCATACCGGAGCGGTGCCGCAAGTGGTTTTAGCAGGAACCCGAATTCATGGAGTCAGCAAGCTGTTCTTGCTAATGGACAACGTTTTTATTTTGATGGATTTCTTCCACAGATCCATACAACAATCATTGATCAGTCTTTTATCGCTGGTCTAAATTTCAAATTAGGTGAATGGGATCTTGATATCAGCGATACCCGCGGCGAAAACACTTTACGTTACGATATCAAAAACACTGGCAATGCTTCATTGCCTGCAAGCAATAACGTTCAAACGCAGTTCTATGCTGGCACGCTTGAATTCATGCAAAATACTATCAACCTGGATCTTGATCGACGCCTCGATTTTGGATCTGGCAAAAGCCTCAATATTGCTCTCGGTGGAGAATATCGTTATGAACGATATTTAATCGGTGCCGGCGAACCGAACTCCTATATTAATGGTGGTCGTCAATTTCAACCGGATCCGATTCCACCTTATCCCGGCACTGCTGGTAGTTTTACTTTTTCTCCGGGAACTGCCGTATCTGGTGCCCAGGTATTTCCGGGCTTTCAACCAACAGATGCTGTTACGGCAAAACGTGATATCTACGCCTTTTATGGCGACCTCGAGTATCACACTAATAAGTTCACACTCGGTGGCGCAGTTCGTTATGAAACATACGATGAGCGCGAAGCCAACTATGATAACCTAAGCGGAAAAATTTCTTCACGTTACGAGATTACCAGCCGATTTGCGGTTCGCGCATCAGCAAGTACCGGATTCCGTGCACCATCATTGCATCAACGCTATTTCCAAAATACGTCAACGCAATTTGTGTCAGGATTGCCATCGCAAGCTCTTACCGCAAATAACTATAACCCTATCGTTCGTAATGCATTTGGAGTCCAGGCGCTCACTCCTGAGACATCCAAAAGTATCAGCGCGGGATTTGTCGGGAACCTAAGTAGCAGTACCAGTTTCACAGTTGATGGTTACTTTATCCGTATTGACGACAGGATCGTTTTGTCATCTCAGTTCAGTAGAAGCAACCCGCTTGTAAATACAATTCTAACCGCCAATGCGGCTGATCCAACGGTAAATGCATTGCAATTTTGGACGAATGCTATCAATACAGAAACAAAAGGTGTCGATGTTGTTTTTACTCATCGTTTCAAACTCGGGAATGGCAACGCAATTTTTTCTGTTGCAGGAAACTATAACACTAATACCGTAGTTGGTCCGATCCAAAGCAACTCCGTTATTGATGATCCGGCAAATAACCCCGGTGAAGGAGATCCAAGTAAAAATCCTGCAAATGATCTGAAAACTTCATTGTTCGATCGTCAACAGCGATCACGCATCGAGGTTGCTCAGCCAAAATCAAAAGTGAACATCACACTTAACTACGACTTTAAAAAATTCAATGTCATTCTTCGCACCGTTCGTTTCGGCGAAACGACTCTCCTGAATAATGCAGATCCGGCGCTCCGTAATTCGGCCACGAATGCCTATTGGAACGACGTTGCACTCGAAACGGATCAAACGTTCGGTGCAAAATGGACGACTGATGTTGTTCTGACATATAAACCTAAGCAAGGTCTTAGCATTTCAGTTGGTGCAAATAACCTGTTTGATGTTTATCCAGACAGAATTTTCATCGATCCAAGAAATGAGCCGGCTGCTTATTATAATGCACCTGTTTCAAACTCGCTCGGAGTGAACAAAACAACTGGCGGTTATAATGCGGGACGTGATCAATCGAATAGGGGACGATTCCTTTTCTCACCGAATCAATTCGGTTATAATGGACGTTTCATGTTTGCAAGGCTTAGTGTAGATCTGCAGGATGTTTTCAAAAAGGCATCCAGCGCAAAAAAATAATCAGTTTTAGAAATCTTTTGGATTAAGCGACTCAGAGATGGGTCGCTTTTTCATAGTGGCCCTTTATTTGTAATTTGAAAGTAAAACAGGTATTTATGGCTATTGTACCGCTGATACTAATGGCAGTCGTGGTGTTTGTATTTCTTGTTTTTATGGTTGCTACAAAAGCCCGTAATAAAACGAATAATAAGTAGATACGAATCGAGTAACTTCATCAGGAGGGGAAAAATACCACACACTTTCAACTTATCACATGCCGATATCAGTGCAGATAGCATATTTATTTCTTTTAGCAATTCCTATTGCATGCATCGCGTGGACAGTTACCCACGAAGAGGTACTTCGTGAACCACGGGAATATTGTGTCAAGATGA
>JACMLR010000265.1 GCA_014379515.1 Chitinophagaceae bacterium | reverse complement strand
GGTTACACTGACAGTAGTTCTGGGAACAGTGTTTATCGTATTACAGGTAATCGCTTTTCGCCAGTTATATGCTGCAGGCGTTATAATGGAAGGATCAGGGGCCGGACAATTTTTGTATATCATTTTTGGTCTGCATGCCCTACACGTAATCGGTGGATTGATTGTGCTGATTGTTTTATTTCTGAAAGCGTTCAGTGCGCGGGTTAGAAATTATAATCCGATTCCCGTGGAAGTTGCAGCAACGTATTGGCATTTTGTAGATCTTTTGTGGGTCTATTTGTTCATTTTCTTTTTGATAAAAATATAATTGGATTTATCCGATATAAACCAAACAACCTTTTAAAACAGCAACATGGCACAAGCAGTACCGGCAAATACTAAATGGTGGAGTGGAGGGCGAAGTCCTTTCAACCTGGAGTATGGAAAACTGATGATGTGGTATTTTTTGATGAGTGATGCTTTCACGTTTGGAGCATTTCTGATCGCTTATGGTACCGTTCGTATGAGCAGCAATGGCTGGCCTGATCCAAACGAAGTATTTCAATCCGCCCCATTACTTGGAAGTGGTTTGCCACTTGTGTTTGTGAGTTTGATGACGTTCATTCTCATTGTTAGTTCCGTTACAATGGTACTTGCAGTGCATGAAGGGCACAACATGAATCGCAAAGGTGTTGTGAAATGGCTGATCTGGACAATCATTGGTGGTTTTGCATTTCTTGGTTGCCAGGCGTGGGAGTGGACACACCTTTATCACGAAGGCGCATGGTGGGGTAAAATCCCAGCGTATGAAGGAAGCCATTTCCTCAATTCAAATGGCTCGATGCCTTCAACCAATTTCTCCAATTTCTTTTTTACAATTACGGGCTTCCATGGTTTCCACGTATTCTCAGGAGTTGTAATCAATATCATCATGCTTATCATGGCATTGAACGGTACATTTGATCGCAAGGGTCATTACCTCATGATTGAAAAAGCGGGATTGTACTGGCACTTCGTTGACCTGGTATGGGTTTTCGTATTCTTATGTTTTTATCTGTTGTAACAATTTATTGAAGTCATTAACCGTATTATAAGATTTGTATGGATAATCATCAAAATGCATCACCTGAGGTAACATTCACTCCCCATCACCCGGAGTCGAAACAAGTTGTCAGAAAGATTCTTCGCACAACCTTGTTGCTCAGCGTAATCACGCTAATCGAGCTGGCCCTGGGTTACTGGATATTCTTCTTGCACAAAAACCCAGAACACAGCACCGGGCTCGTGCTTGCAATAAAAGGAGTCATTGTGATCCTCTCGCTTGCGAAAGCGTTTTATATCGTGTCCATTTTCATGCACCTTGGTGATGAGATAAGGAACATGATCATGACCATTGTCGTTCCGCTTTTACTATTTGTTTGGTTTATTGCTGCCTTTATGTGGGATGGGAATTCTTACAAAAATCTCCGTAATACGTACGATCGGAATCATAATGATAAGACAAATGAAAAAGTAACCACGCCAAAGCCTGCAGAACATCACGAAGGCCAAAAGCCCGGCGCGATTCACTAATCTTTTCTATAGTAATGATATTGTCAACCATTCGTCATCGGCGAATGGTTTTTTGTTTTTGCCCCGGTATAACAACATTTGTTGCAATACCTTTGTGCCCAAAATAAAAGGATTGAGCACAAAAGCACTAATGGCTCTGGCGATTGTTCTGATACTTCCGGTTGGAAGTTATTTACTGGTAAAGCAATTTGGCGATAATGCGGTCAGCATGCCAAAACGTTTTTATGCTGACACAGTGATGCAAAAAGTTGAACGCGGAAAAATTGTTACCGACACTGTTTGGCACCAGGTGAGAAACATCGCGCTAACCAATCAACTTGGACGAAAAGTTTCCCTGCACGATATCAAAAACAAAGTGATTGTAGTCGATTTCTTCTTTACGCATTGCCCAAGCATATGCCCTGCCATGACGAAAAACATGAAGCGACTCCAAAGCATGATGACATCGACCGATCCACGCAAAGTTATTGATACAAGCATTGCGCATCTTCTTTCTATCACGATAGATCCGAAGCGAGATTCCGTTTCGGTATTGAAAGCGTATGCCGATAAGAATGGCGTTAATCATGATCGCTGGTGGTTTCTAACCGGAGACCAGCAGGAGATTTATAATTTCGGTATCCAGGAAATGAAGCTGGGTATCATCGATGGTAATGGAATTGATACATTGTTCGATCATTCACCGCGATTTGTATTGCTCGATAAAGACTATACCGTGCGCGGATATTATAACGGACTCGATAGCGCCGATGTATTGAAATTGTCACAGGACATGGTTTTCCTTTCGCTTGAAAAAGATCGCAAGAAGCCCTCCGCCGTTTTCAGCCAGATGAAGTCGCTATGGCCGTTATTTCTTATCATCGCAATTGCTGTTATCTTCTTCCTGATTCTCGGAATGCGCAACTCAAAAAAATATAAAGTCTGATTATGTTGGATGCAGTAATAAAAAAGAACGACAAACGCGCCGGGTGGTTGATAGGAATTTTTTCTGTAATCGTTTTTGCTGTTATCGTTGCTTTGAGTCGATTGAATCTCAATATCAAAGTTGGCTTCGACCCGCACATTTTTGCACATATCAATGCGATTGTAAACTCGATCGTGTCAATTTTGCTTTTGGTCGCTTTGATAGCAGTGAAGCAACGGAAATATCTTCTTCACAAGCGACTGATGATTACAGCAATGGCATTTTCGATCATTTTCCTGGTCTCTTATATTGCTCATCATCTGCTTGCGGGCGATACCAAATTTGGAGGGGTAGGGTCGATCCGGTATGTGTATTTCATTATCTTAATCACCCATATTTTTCTTGCCGCTATTATTTTGCCGTTCATCTTGTTCACTGCTTATCGCGGACTTGTAGCTGAATGGCCGCGCCACCGCAAACTTGCCCGTATCACCTGGCCAATTTGGTTTTACGTTGCGGTAACCGGAGTCATCGTTTATTTATTGATTAGTCCGTATTACACTTCAAACTAACCGTTGTTATGACGCCAGAAAGTAAGCCGCGCATTTTTGCTGCGTTATCGATTCTTCACAAAGCCCTGCTTGGTGGATTATTCCTGTTTACGGCTTTTGCCTTTGTGCTCGTTTATTTAAAAATGTTTCCTGCGGTAGCTGATGTTGAATTGAACCGGATTTTTCAGGTTGTTGCCATTGCATTATCTGTATTAGTTGTGTTTATCGGGTATCGGGTGTTTAATAAAAAATTATTGACACTTCGTGAGTCAGGCGAACCAGCACTCGAAAAATTAAACCAGTACAGAACTGCAGTAATTATCTGGTGGGCGATGATTGAAGGACCGGGATTATTTGCAGTGATCTGCCTTCTTATTACAGGCAATTATGCATTTGTGGCACTTGCTATCGTTCACATTATACTCCTCGCAGTAAGTGCACCTAAACCAGGTACAATCACCACTGTATTAAATATCGGAAGTGACGATTTGCGGCAAATAGGCGAAGTAGACTAAACACTACAATTCTTATAAGGGTATTATCGGCTTCTCCGTGGGAAACGCCTTAGCATCATACTTTCAGAATCGATTTTTCGTATAAGATGTGCGAAATCTATTCTATTTATGAAACCGCTGTTGATTGGGCTTCTTTTTATTCTGACTTTCATTACCTCTTCTTTTGCACAAATAAAGGACACTGCATATGTTGGCGTTTATATCAATGCCATTTATGACTTTAAGATTGACGACAAAAGCTTCATGGCAGATTTTTGGATGTGGGTCAACCACCGTGACAGCAGCAATAATTTTGAAAATATTCTTGAAATAACGAATAGTAAGACTGCATCTTTCGATCATTTTGATAAAGAAAAAAAAGGTGGTGGTGAGTGGGTCACGATGAAATGCAATGCCGAGGTTGTGCACGAATGGGACGTCTCTTGTTTTCCTTTCGATCGTCAGATTCTTCGCATCCAAATTGAGGATTCTGAAAACGACACCAGTAAAATGGTATACGTTGCCGACACCGTCAATTCCAAAATTG
Source organism: Chitinophagaceae bacterium (assembly GCA_014379515.1). Classification (GTDB taxonomy): domain Bacteria; phylum Bacteroidota; class Bacteroidia; order Chitinophagales; family Chitinophagaceae; genus Endoryza. Next base: position 4,656 of record JACMLR010000265.1, on the reverse strand, counting down.
ATAGCCTGTTTGATTCTAAAGAGTGGCGATTGGTCGATTTCAGCATTAAAGAAGACGTGCATACATACAATACGACCTATGGTAATCCTGATTTGTCAGGTACAAGTTCTTACCCACGCGTTGTTGCAACAATAGAGATCAAAAGAAACAATTCCTGGGTAATGCTGGGTAAGATGCTGACTGGCGCTTATGTAGCTTTTTTTATCTCTTGTTTGGTGTTTTTTGTATCATCTGAAAACCAGGATTCCCGGTTTGGACTTTGTGTCGGCGGATTGTTCGCCGCAATCGGAAATAAATATATTGTTGAGTCGGTAGTTCCATCATCCTCTACAAATACGTTGATGGATAATGCACATAACCTGACTTTTACCTTCATATTATTGATCGTTTTAGTTATCGTCGTTTCCCTATATCTGTTCGAATCAGGCGATGAAAAGAAAAAGCAACTTTCACTGAAACTGGATAAGATCGCTTTCTTTTCAATCCTCACTGCTTATACAGTAATTAATGCCTGGCTCGTTTACAAAGCGAGTAGTTAAGGTTAATAACTTTTTCAGCTGGCTTTCCTTGCTAAAATCGGTATTTTCGCCACATGTCTTTATTCATTACCTCACTTAACTCTGGCAGCAATGGTAATTGCTATTATGTGGGCAATGGTAAGGAAGCGGTTCTCGTAGACGTTGGAATTTCCTGCCGTGAAGTAGAGAAGAGAATGAAAAGGCTTGGCCTGGATATTTATTCTGTGAAAGCCATCATTGTATCGCACGAACATTCCGATCATATCACTGGTGTTCCCGGACTTTGTAAAAAATTTCATTTCCCTGTTTATATCACCGCCGCCACTTTACAATCTGGTTCAATCCCGATTGCAAGGGAATTAGTCCATTCATTCCGCGCACATGAATCCATTTCCGTCGGTGAATTGACTGTTACCGCCTTTCCGAAATTTCACGATGCCATCGATCCACATAGCTTTATCATTTCTGGTAATGGGATCAACGTTGGTGTATTTACTGATATTGGATCTTGCTGCAAACATGTTAGTGCGCACTTTAGTAAGTGCCATGCCGTGTTTCTTGAATCAAATTACTGCGAAGATCTTTTGCAGAAAGGAAGTTATCCGTATTATCTCAAGGAGAGAATTCGTGGCGGGCGCGGTCATCTTTCAAATAAACAGGCGCTCGAGATTTTTAACCGATACAAAACTGAAAAGCTAACACACCTGGTGCTGTCTCATCTTTCCAAAAATAACAACGATCCGCAATTGGTGGAACGCATCTTTGCGGAACACGCGGGCAATGTAAAAGTTGTTGTCGCTTCGCGATACCAGGAAACACCGGTCTATTGTGTCACTACTACTCAACCAACCATTGTTCGAAATATTGTTAGAGAGCAGCGCCAGCTGTCATTGTTTTAGTCGAAGAGGATTTCAGTAGGGTCCCAAAACCGTTTTTCAAAATCAACAATCTGATCTTCTTTCACGATTATTCCTTCTTTCTTTAATAGCTCTTCCATCTTTGTTGGGGTTTCAAAATGATGTTTACCAGAGAGCATGCCATTACGGTTCACCACCCGATGTGCTGGTATTGCAGGTTTAACTTTATGTGCGCCATTCATCGCCCAGCCCACCATTCTTGCTGACAACTTTGTTCCCAGGCAATTGGCGATCGCACCATAAGATGTAACGCGACCCTTCGGTATTTGTCTCGCAACCTGGTACACCAACTCAAAGAACGACGATTCGCTGGAACCTGACGGCTTTACCTTCTTTAGTTGATCAATTGATTTTTTGCGAGTCGCCATTTTATGTTTTGTTAGTCAGTAATTCACTGCGGCGTGGTTCAGGAACGTTTTCATATTCATAAGGACAATGGCGGCAACCATTACCACAACAAAAACCTTTATCGAGATGATATTTCTCGGTAAGAACGATATAGCCGTCCTCTGTATAATAGTAATCAATTCCTTCAAGCAGTTTCTCTTTCACCTAATAAATCTTTAAGCTGTTTGTCTATGTCTGCCAGCGGCTCAATGGGCAACTTGAATTTCACGTAATGAATTCGGTTGCTATTAGCGATATCGAGTTTTTCATAGTGAGTTTGTATACGAACAATTGGATCTTCAGGAACAGTGGAGTATAAATCATCAATCGCGAGAACGGGATTGATATTGTAGAGGTCTAAAACCTTTAAAGTGAAATCATAAAGAACGGGCGAATCCGTTTTAAGATGAATGAACCCGCCGGGCCTAAGAAGAGTTTGATACAGACGAAGAAACTTTGGATGCGTCAATCTCTTTTTCAATTTCGATAAGCGCAATTGTGGATCAGGAAAAGTTATCCAAATTTCATCGATATCGCCCTGCTGAAAATAATCATTGAGCTTGTCGATATGAGTACGAAGAAATAAAACATTCGAAAGATTTTCTTTGATCGCTGTTTTTGCCCCGACCCATAGCCGGTTACCTTTCATATCAATCCCCATGAAATTCCGGTCGGGGAACATGCGTGCTAAACCCAGCGTGTATTCACCTTTTCCACAAGCGAGTTCAAGGGTTATACCATGCTCGTTTTTGAAAATGTCTTTCCATTTTCCCTGCATACCCACTGGATATTGAAATACATTCGGGAAGTTTAGAATTTCTGCGAAGCGTATGAGTTTTTTCTGGCCCATGGAGCGGCAAAGGTATGAACCGTAAATCTTTTTTTATTACGAGATATTAAAGTAGGAAAATGAAATTATTCTTCGTCCTCAACGCATATATACGTTACCGCATGGACATCCATATTGAGGAATGTTGCGCGCGTGGAGAAGCCTGCTTCGCCGGGTGTGAAGTTGGTAAACATGGTTGGAAGATTTTTTTCTCCGTATGCGAGTGGTGTGCCGCTATTGTTCTTACTATAATTGCGTTGTAGAAAAGCAAGGATGTTATTGGTGCGAAGGAAATTTTCTTTGTCATCATAGGTAGTACCATTGTTAAGGTTGCCGTGGCCATCATAACTGTAGGTCGTAACGTGTTCTGCGCCGTCGGATGTTTTGCTATCAACCCGTACAATTCTCCCCTCACCATCGTATTTATATTGATTGGTGATGTAAGTGCTAAAAGATTCAACAGGTATCACGGACATGGTTAGTGGCTCGATGGGCGGAGAAAATACTGGTATATAGAAAGCAGTGTCGCGTGTGATTTGATGCCCGCCATTGTAGTAATAGTTGGTGATATATTCCAACGTTGCACCGTGTGCCTGTACAACTTGTTGAAGGCGATCGTGATGATCATACTCCAAAGTATAATCAGGTCGGCCGGTGACATTATTATCATAATCGAAACGGATGGGATTTCCTTTTTCGTTGTACGACAAGCTAAGGATTGTTGTTTCAGGTGTTGCGCTCGGGTCGGGTTGATAATTTTCTGTGATGGTAAGGATCCGGCATTCTACGTTGAAGTTGCCGTCTTTATGACAAGAAGAGGAAAGCAGGCAAACCGCCGCCGCGGCTGCAAAAATGAATAATTTCATAATCAATTTTTGAGTGTGGCGGGCACGATCGGCGATCAATGTACACTGAAAATCTGAGTTGTCATAGCGGGTGTAGAATATAGAATGTCGAATATAGAATATCGAATATAGAATGTGCTCACCATTTCGACATTCCCTATTCTATATTCTATATTCGATATTCTAATTTAGGGCATAAAAAAACCCGACTCCGAGACCGGAACGGGTTAACAATCTCTTGTTCTTGCTTGCTTGTTAGAGATTATGAGAAAAATCCGCTGTAGAGGGAGGGCTCGAACCTCCACGGAGCAGTTAGCTATAACACAAAGATTAGTGGTCAACCCTGGTCGGCTGAATCCGCCTTGCGGCGGACTACGTCGGCTCTATGTTACGTTTGTCCTGTTATCTCCACCCCCGAGACGAGAGGGCATGTCTGCCAAGATTCCATCACTCCACAGTATTACTTTTGAAAGAACTGATAGTGCAATATTACAGGATATCGGCAATAGCTTTGATAATTTGCAAGAATAATTTTGAAAATATAGAAAATATTCAAATATTTGCGTGATTAAGTAAAAACAATTTAAAAACACCACGCAATATGGCTGCCAAATTGAATCTGGACAAACTGGATTTACAGATCATTCAGGAAATGATGCAAACTGCTGAAATCAGTTATGCCGACCTCGGCAAAAAGCTGTTTGTGTCTGGAGGAACGATTCATGTGCGCATAAAAAAACTCCAGGAAGCGGGGATCGTTAAAGGGACAAAACTGAACGTCGACCTTAAGCAGCTTGGTTATGACGTAATTGCCTTTATAGGCATCTACCTGGAAAAAAGTTCGTTATATGATATCGTCGCAAAGGAACTCTATAAACTTCCCCAAATCGTGAGGCTCAACTATACAACCGGCAACTATAGCATGTTCGCCGAAATTGTGTGTAAGGATATCAATCAATTACGCTTCGTTTTGCACGATGAGTTACAGAAAATCAAAGGAATCGAGCGGACCGAAACCTTCATTTCTCTCGAAGAAAGTTTTAACCGAAACGTCCAGGTTTTGACTCCATGATTTCATTACTCAAAGTTTCCGGTTTCGGCAATTAAATACTATTTTGAACTGCTAATCGTTAGCAGTAATATAATTATCTATGAAAAAG
>JACMLR010000264.1 GCA_014379515.1 Chitinophagaceae bacterium | reverse complement strand
CCGCTGTTATATGCTTTTGATCATCCTCTCCGAGAATCCATTACTATATTCTTAATTCTGATTCGAACATTTCTTCTCCCTTACCGAATTTCGAAGTTTAACGCAACTCGACAATCGAGAAATGGAGAACAACAATATCGCCAAAATGTCCACGATTCGAATGCTGAAATCAACTCGAGATTGGCATGTGTGGTACGGCTCTGTGGTTACTCAAGCGACACAACTTCGGGTATGGGATTATATTAATCCCGAATCAGAAAAAGAACTCCAAAAACCTACTCGTCCTCAACGGCCAGCATCAGATGCTGAACTTTCGAGTACAGCGGAGTTATTATTAAAGATGGAATTGGAGGAATACAAGGAGGAATTTTCAATATGGACAAGAGCGGATACGAATATTGCATCAATGAGAACCTTTATCTGCAGTTCAGTAGATCCAATTCATATTTCCGATCTTGCTTCAACGGTCGTTTCTCCACGTGACATTTTGAAAAAGTTGAAAAATCGATTGTGTCCAACAGACCGAACTCGTGCAACGGAGATTCTAAACCATTATGAAATACTGAAAAAACCACCGAAAACGCAAGACCTGGAAAAATGGATCTATGAATGGATGGAAATTGTTCGGGATGGAAAGGCTGTTAAGCAGATTGAAGAAGAGGGAGCAAAATTACATTTTTATCGGGCAAATGCAAAAGTTAATGAAGCGTTGGCAGACTCAATCTCATTATGGGAGGAAACGTTATCAGATAACGCTTCATTTGAGGATATTGCAAATAAATTTCTAAATAAATACCGTGAAAAAGGAATATCCTCGAAAACTGCTGTTCGCTCTGCATTTGCAACCTCTACCTCTGATAAACCGAGTGAAAAACCTTCGAGTGACAAATCTGAGAACAAGCCAAAGACTTGTTTATGCGGCGATAATCATGCGTGGAAAGTATGCTTTTATATTGTTCCTTCGATCCGACCTCAAAGGTGGAAAGGGGATGAAAATATTCAGAAGAAGGTTGATGGAATTATTGAAAAAAATCCACGGGTAAAAAGTGTAGTTGGTCGAATTCGGAAATTGGCTGAAGGGAAGAAAGAAAAATCCCAACCAACCGCCGCAAATCATGCTGCCGAGACTTTGACACGAACTACAGAAAGCGAAGACGAAAAAATCCGAGAATCCTTTGTTACATTAACATCGTCAATGTCCTTACCAGTGGGAACTTCAAATTCGACGTTTATTTACCCATTAAAGAACAGTTTTACTGTTGATAATGCAAGCCATCTGCATGTTTGCAATATGAAGGAAAGATTTCTATCTCTTACAATATGCGACGAACCGCAATTTTTGCTTACAGGAGATAGCCAAACAGCAATTATGGGATTTGGAGATATTTGGGTAAAGTTTACAAAGACAGATGGATCAATTCGGAAAGTCAAGTTGCAAAATGCAGCATATATTCCAAGTTTTCATACAAATTTAATTTCTACGGCGATGTTGCGTGAATATCACGGAGTTTGTTTAAATGAGCGTGATATGGAATTGCAATTTATTGATTCGGGTGACTGTGCAGCCAAGTTACAGGTTTATAATAAGATGATAGTTGCGGAATATATACCTGCATCAGAGGTTGCATTGGCTACAGGCTCAAATTTTCCAAGTCCGATTAGCGAAAATCAAACGAAAAAATCGGCAGCGATGAAACCGACAATTGGAACCAATAATTTGTGGTCAGGGCGTTTAGGACATCCGAGTGAGCAAGCTATTGCCTATCTTCCACTAATATCGAATGTTGAAATCTCTGACCTGCATCAATTGCGAAAACAGGCGTTCACTGGCACGGTAATCATGCGAAAACAACGCAACATCTGGATTCAGAATGCCTACCAGCGTCAAATGTTGAAAAT
>JACMLR010000263.1 GCA_014379515.1 Chitinophagaceae bacterium | reverse complement strand
TTAAAAAAAGCCGGATAGTCCGGCTTTGAAATGTCTAAACATAACGCTTAACCGTTTAGAAGCCTAGCTTCGTTACGCCAGGTGTTGCAAAAGGATAATATCCGTCTTCATTCGGAACAATTGGCGGTATAGCATCCCAGTCATACCTTGCTGGTTGCAGATTGATGCCACTTGCGATGGCTTTATCCCATTCAACTACTTGTCCGCTATAGGTAGCCATTCGGCCGAGTATCGACGTCATTGTGCTTTTTGCTCCATTCTCTGCATCCCAATATTTGTATTCACCCTTGGCAATGGCAGCAAACAATTCGTCATGTTCTACCTGATAAGGATCTGGCTCTGTTTTAGGATCGGACTGGTACTGGTACAAAACCTTTCCTTTATTGTCAACGATATTGGCGGCACCGGCAAAGATTTTTCCTTTAGTACCGATTATCAGTTCGTCTACTTTACTCATTGTGCCAGGAATATGACGGCATTGACTGTTGAGTATAGACCCGTCTGCATAATGAAATTCCACATAATGATGATCAAAAATTTCACCGTGATCTTTTCCTTTACGTACCTGTCTTCCGCCCATGCCCTGCGCCTTCACCGGATAGCCACCTTTGAACCAGTTGATCACATCTATATTATGAATATGCTGCTCGGTGATATGATCACCGCAAAGCCAAACAAAATAATACCAGTTACGCATCTGGTATTCCATTTCAGTTTGACTGTATTTGCGTTTGTTCACCCAAACTCCATCATTGTTCCACCAGGCTTGTGCTGAAGTAATATCACCGATGAGGTCTTTGCGTTTATAAAGTTCGCGGTAACTGTTCTGGTAGTGACGTTGCAATCCAACTACTACATTTAATTTTTTCTCTTTAGCAATCTGAGCTGCTGCCAATACTTTCTGAATACCGGCCGGGTCGGTTGCAACCGGCTTTTCCATGAATATATGTTTCCCTTGTTTCACTGCTTCTTCAAAATGAATTGGGCGGAATCCGGGAGGCGTAGTGAGGATCACCACATCAGCTAATGCGATTGCCTTTAAATAACCATCGAAACCCACGAATTTTCTTTCTTCTGGTACATCGATCTTGTCTTTGATATTGCCTTTATAACCGGTGATCCATTCCGAAATGTCGTTTGCATTTAATGATTTATAACATTTGTCCACGCGATCCCGGAACGCATCCGCCATTGCTACCAATTTTACATTCTGCTTGCTTAGCATAGCCTGCATCGCGGCACCAGTACCTCGACCGCCGCATCCGATCAGTGCGACTTTAATAACGGAATCGGATCCGGAAAAATAATTTGTTGCCTGAGATAAGAATGGCGCGGCAATCAGGCTGCCGGCAAGGAGAGAAGATTGTTTCACAAATTCTCTGCGGGATGGTTGTGTCTTTTCCATATGACTGTTGTTTCAATTGTTATTTAAGTTCTATTCTTGATAAGAAACCTTTTGGGCAAACTATACTTTCCGTAGATACGATTGAATAAAAAGCTCAAACTGGTATTCTCTAAAGTTAAGACACTTGTTCCAATCCTTACCGCCATTCATACCACTTCTTTCGCCTCAATCCATGCCCGGATTCGCGCTTCCTATTTGTGTTAATTAGCGTTTCCTATTTGTGTTAATTCGCGCTTCTTATTCGCGTTAATTCGCGTTTCCTATTTGCGTTAATTCGCGTTTCCTATTTGTGTCCACTAATCTGCCATTAAATACTTCGCATAAAACGCTTCAATTTCAACCGCGCTGGGTTGTTGCTGCGGTCGAACGATACGGAATCCTACGGCCATTGCGTCGGTCAACCACCATTTACTTTTCGGAATTTGCGGGTCGCGCTTGTTCCAGAAAGGTTCAGAACCCGAACGGCTCGCACAACGCAAGCCCGCCGGTTTATCCAGGTAACCGCCTCCACGTACAGACCTGGGATATCGGCTGACAGGTTCGTTTACCGGGTTTGCACTTCCGTCACCTAATGTTTCATAATATTTTTCATCGTACTGATCGAGTGTCCATTCGGCAACATTACCCAACATATCATACAATCCCCATGCATTGGGTTTTTTCTGCATCACTTTTTGGTATTTATTCTTACTGTTATCGCTGAACCATGCATAGTCTTTTAATTGTTTTTCATCATCCCCAAAATAGTAAGTACTGGTTGTACCTGCACGACATGCGTATTCCCATTCCGCTTCCGTGGGCAAGCGATAAAATTGGCCCGTTTTATCATACAACCAGCGGCAATACATCAGGGCAGTATGGTTGCTCATGCTGTTCACCGGGAAACCTCCCTGCTTTCCCATACCCCAGCTCAGATCTATATATTGGGGGGTTGGCCTCGTAACAGCATCCACATCGGAATTGCGACTTGTGTTTTCGTCGTTAAAGAATACCAGGAACTCATCGTATGTTGCTTCGTGCTCGCTCATCCAGAAAGGAGCAATTGAAATGGAATGTTGCGGGCCTTCATCCGCTCTTCTTCCTTTTTCACTGGCAGCGCTTCCCTGTTTGTAATTACCTCCGGGAACAGGAAGCATTTTAAATTTTACTGTTGAAGAAGGAATGGTTAGTTCGTACACTGAAAATTCAGTGGTCTGAGCAGAAACCATACAATAAAAGACAATCGATAAAATAATTAATCCTGTTGTTTTCACCGGCAAGTTTTGAGAATTGGAAAATTAGGGAAATATTGGTGGAAATACATCCTTTAGTATCCTTTTCAAAAAATGGGCGAATCGATTGCATAAAAAGTATCAGGATAACGGATATAGTAATTAACTTGAGGCAACAAAATAATCTACATGAAACGTCGTCATTTTATGAAGCAATCCCTGCTTGCTGGTGGAACAATTTTTACCGGTTCTGCGCTGGCAAATGAATCTGCTACTGGTAATAAGGAAGATAGGCAACTGGCAGAAAAGCCTTTTAAACTTAATTATGCTTTTCATGATGGTATGTTTAAAAATCATGGGGGCGCAGATTTTGTGGACCAGATCAAATATGCGTATGAAATGGGTTTCCGGGGAATTGAAGACAATG
>JACMLR010000262.1 GCA_014379515.1 Chitinophagaceae bacterium | reverse complement strand
TGAGAGCGGGAGCGGAGGATGGAGAGTGGAGGATGGAGGGTGAGAGTGAGAGCGAGAGCGAGAGCGGAGTATGGAGTTTGGAGTATGGAGGAGGGAGGAGAGACGAGTGTGGAGGGAGGAGAGATGAGTGTGGAGTTTGGAGAGCGGAGTGTGGAGGATGCAGAGTGGAGGAGTGAAGAGTTCGATTCAGCCCCGAAGGGGCGGCATCGCATAGCAAGGGGCGCGAGCCCCTTGAGAAAAGGTTGAATAAAAATTACAGCCCCGAAGGGGCGCAATATTTTTTACGAATTTCGAAATCATTTTTATTAAACAATTTCAATAACCAACATCACCATAAACTTTAAATCATGTATACACCCCCTCCATCAGATAAAGAACCGCAACTTTGGGAAATCGCTCAGAAGCGGGCAGCTTTCAAATCACATTTAGCAACCTATCTCGTCGTTAATGCTTTCATCTGGGGAATATGGTATTTCACCAATCGACATACCGATCACAACGGATTTCCATGGCCGGTTTGGCCAACATTCGGTTGGGGAATTGGTTTGTTCTTTCACTTTCTCGGTGCCTATGTTTTCCCGAAATCGAATAGCGTCGAGCGTGAATACGATAAACTAACACGTAACAAAGGATAACTTTCAACATTCAAATAATATCAAACTTTTCGTTATGAAAAAGATCATGCTAGTAATTGTTGCTTTCATTGTTTCATTTGCCGCCACAGCTCAAAGTGAGAAATATCAAAAAGCAATGGCACAGTTTATTCCTGCTGTTGACTCCATCCACACTCCGGACGGGTGGCGTGAAGTAGCCAATTCTTTTCAGCGGATTGCAGATGCTGAAAAAACACAATGGTTGCCGTATTATTATGCAGCTTTTAGTCATGTGATGGCAGGGTATTCATTGGCAACGGGCGGTGGTGCATTCGCAACAAAAACAGATCCCGAGGCTGATGTTGCAGAACAACTATTGAATAAAGCTGACGAGCTGAGCAAAGACAATTCTGAAATCTATTGCGTTAAGAAAATGATCGCCTCACTTCGATTGATGGCTGATCCGATGAATCGTTATCAAACTCAACTTCCACTTGCAGGTGAGGCATTGGCGAAAGCAAAAACACTTGATCCTGCCAATCCGCGTCCGACATTACTCGAAGCGCAGGATAAATTTTACACACCAGAAGAATACGGTGGTAGCAAAGCCGAAGCAAAAGTTTTGTTTGAAGAAGCAGGTAAAAAGTTTGAAAGCTTCAAACCACAATCTGCTATTCATCCGCAGTGGGGTAAATCACAAATAGGATACTTCCTTTCACAGTTCAAATAATGTGCATTAGTCCCGGTCCGTACGGCCGGGACCCTTTTATATTTGCCGGACCAAACCAACGCGTATGCAAGAAGAACCCTTATCAGGTAATGATAGTCTGTTGATCATTCAGAATATGATCAATAAAGTAAAGAACCAGTTCTCCGAGGACGGGTTTATGTATTTATTATGGGGCTGGGTGATTCTTACCTGCAGTGTTGGGCAGTTTGTATTGCTGAAACTGGATTACAAGTATCACTACATGATTTGGTTGCTTACGTGGGGAGCGTTTATTTTCCAGCTATTTTATTTGAGAAAACTGTCTCGAAAGCGGCGCGTACAAACTTATACCGATGATATTCTTAAGTATGTTTGGATATCTTTCGTATTGATCATGTGTCTCACTTCTTTTGTATTGGGCAGAACGCTGGGAGTAGATTATTTCCGGGTCCTGAATCCGCTGATCTTGATAATCTATGGCATACCAACTTTCTTATCAGGAATCATTCTTCGATTTCGCCCGTTGGTAATTGGCGGTATTGCTTGCTGGCTCCTTTCTATTGCAGCAACGTTCGCTCATTATGAATACCAGGTTTTATTGCTTGGTGTTGCCGTCATCGCTGCCTGGATCATTCCCGGCTTTCTATTACGCGGCAGATATAAAAAACAAAACGCTTAAGATGGAGGAAAAAAACTTATCTGAAAAGGAAAGCCTTGCGTTAATAACGCAGATGATTAGTACTGCGAAAAATTCTTTCGTGGATACCGGCGTTGGCCCGATTCTCTGGGGAACTGTGGTAACAATTTGTTCCCTTGTCCAGGTAAGCGAAATTCATTTCAATTACGACTTTCCTTTCGACATCTGGTTACTGACGATCGTTGCAATTATCCCGCAGATCTACGTGAGCATCCAGGAAAGTAAAATGAAAAAAGTTCGAACACATAGTGACGAAACTATCAACATCGTATGGTTGTGTTTCGGGATCGGCCTCATGCTCATCAACTTTATCAATATTACTTACAGCCTAAAGCTTGCTCCGGTGTTGGTCGACTATGAAAAACTCTCTGGGACCTCCGCCGCTTATCTATCGTACTGGAACTTTGGTACTTCCCATTTATTGTTTCTCTATGGTTTGCCAACAATCATTACGGGTTGGGTTCGCAAATTTAAAGTGATGCTTTATGGCGGTATTCTGTGTTGGATTTGTTGTGTTCTATCAGTATACACGAACATTAAAACAGATTTTCTGTTGATGGCCATGTGCGCTATTGCGGCGTGGTTAATACCAGGTATAATTCTTCGTCGGAGATATTTGAAACAAGGAAAACGTGCCGATGTTTAAAGAGCTCGACCCTATATTACATTCTCAATTGAGACTTGCCGTTATTTCACTTCTTATAGGAGTGAAAGAAGCTGAGTTCACGTTCATCCGTGAGAAAACCAATGCAACTGCCGGTAACCTAAGCGTTCAAATTAATAAGCTAAAAGAAGCCGGATACATCGATGTTGTAAAACAATTTAAAGACAACTACCCACAGACAATCTGTAAGATAACAACAGAGGGTATCACTGCATTCGAGCTTTATGTGAAGAATTTGCAATCATATCTCACTGCCGGCAAATAACTCCAAACCATCTCATCTCATTAGGTAAAACAAAGAACCCCCGCCAACAACTGGCCCGGGGGAACTTCTTACCTCTGTGTAAACCTTACAAAAACTTATTCTTTAATTAATTTCACCAGCATTCTTTCGCTGCTGTTTACAATCACTTCCATGATGTACATGCCTGGCGATAATTTGCTGGTACCTTCCATGATCACCGTATTAACACCCTGTGAAAGTTTCAATGATTTACGCATCACCTCATTACCTGCATTATTCACTACTTTGAGAACAACAACCGATGCTTCATTCAACTGCAGTGTTGCGACGATATCATTTTTTGCAGGATTTGGAGAAACGCTGATCATTTTAGTCGACTTTGTGTTGTACACTCTCACTACAAGGATCCGACTCACAGCAACCTTGCCATCAGCATCAGCCATTTTCAGACGATAGTAAATGTCTTTTTTATTCGCAGTATTCCGTCCTACATTATCGTTAAAACGATACTCTTTTTTTACAGTTGAAACTCCCTGTGCTTTGATTGTTCCAACTTTCTCCCATGTTGTTCCAGTGAAACTTCTTTCAACATCAAAGTGGTTACTGTTTTGTTCGAATGTTGTAACCCAATTCAGTTCTACATTTCCTTCATTCTTATAAATACCAGTAAAGTCAATCATGCTTACTGGCAGAAAACCACCTGTAGGGAAATTGATCGTTACCGTTGCAATGTTGGAACAAAGACTACCCGCACCCTGATCGCAAATCTGGTATGTAAACGTTGTTGAATTACCTGTGAAACCCGGGTTTGGAGTGAACGAAAAACTTTTGTCCGCGTTCATCTCAACAGTACCATGTGGTGAGTTAGTGATCACATAACAATCGAATGATTCTCCATTCGGATCGTAATCGTTCAAACAAATATGGCCAGTAGCGGTGCGCGTTGCCGTTCCACTGATCACATCATTAACTGCAACAGGTGCAGTGTTGCAACCACCTGCATAGAAAGTTGGAGCGGAGATATTGACTTCGTCAATCGCAATTTTTGTTGAACCGCCAACACCCTGGTAGCTGATAAAAACTTTGTAAGCACCAGAACCAGCTCCAAACGATTTATTATAAGTATATACCTGTTCGCTACTTGTGTTAGTAAATTCTACATTATCCAGTTCGCTTTGAATTTCATTGTTAGCATCTAACAAATAAATTTTCATCCAGCGACGAACAGCCCCACTAAAGTTGCTGCTGAAGCGATATTTAAAGGAGATGTTTATATAGCCTGGCACTTCAAGCATCGGCGTATAAACTCCCGCATGTGGATTGGAAATCGCAGTTGTTTCTGACACCATTGCTCCATCGCCGCCGATCGCGGGATTCCAACCTGTAGTATTTGAATTGAAGTCAACAAATGTCCAGCAATGATTTTGAAGATAAGGCTTTACCTCGCTTAGTTGAACACCACTGCGAGAGTTGAAATTTTCAGTTGTTTGCGCGTTTAACGAAAGCGTCGTGAGCACCCAGGCGGATGCAAGGAATAAAATCCGTTTCATTTTGTGTAAGTTTCAGAGTTATCAATAAAAACAAATGGGTGGGAAGCATTTCCACCGGCATTCAAAGGAGGGATGATAACTTGCTAAAGGGATCGACGCGGTTCTTTCTGAAAACTTACATAGCTATTGGAAGAAATATATATACAAGCCCTTGCGGGATGTGAAATCTTATTTAAGTATTTTGGAAATTGGTGCGGACGAAATCGCCGCGAGACGGATTGTCAGAGGTTGGATGGCTGCAAAACAAAAGTAATAGGCAGTTTCCTGTTTTGCAAGTCAATTGCAATTTATTTTTTACCGTTTTAGATCGAACTTAATCTATTAAAAAGCAGTTTTTTAGCGAATTCAAACCATTTCTAGTTGTAATTTGTATCTCTTATAATATATATGTCTGCAATCATCCAGGTCAGTCATCTCAGCAAAAAATATAAAGAAGTTCATGCCGTGAACGACATTTCGTTTTCCGTTAATGAAGGTGAAGTGTATGGTTTTCTTGGACAGAACGGCGCCGGCAAATCCACTACCATCCGGATGCTACTGACATTGATAGAGCCAACCGAAGGCAAAATTGAAATGTTCGGTATGAACTTACTTTCACATCGCAAAGAAATCTTGCGAAAGATTGGAGCAATCATTGAGCGACCTGACTTGTACAAGTATTTAACAGCACTCGAAAACTTATCCCTTTTCGCAAAAATGAGCGGCGTTAGGGTGAACGAAAAGCAACTAATGGATCAACTGGATCTTGTTGGATTGAGTGGTCGCGCGAAAAGTAAAGTCCGCACTTATTCGCAGGGAATGAAACAACGGCTTGGGCTCGCAGTTGCGCTGATTCATGATCCGCAGCTGATCATTCTCGATGAACCCACGAACGGTCTCGATCCGCAAGGGATCGCCGATGTGCGGAACCTGATTTTACATCTCAGCAAACATCATAAGAAAACAGTTATGGTTTCTTCCCATCTTTTGAACGAGATAGAGATGGTAGCTGATCGTATGCTCATTATAGATAAAGGAAAAGTTGTCACAGAGGGAGCTGTTACAGATCTGTTTGATCCAACCCGGATGCTCGTTGAAGTAGAAGTGAATAATTATGGAGTGTTTCAATCAGCTCTCAAATCCAGCAGGTGGAATAGTTCAATCCAAAGTGAGCGGGAGAATTCAATTGTTTTCCGGCTCGACAAAAACGAAGTGCCGTCTCTTACCGCAGATCTTGTGGCATTGAAAGCAAACATTATTTCTTTACAACCCAAGCACTCACTGGAAGAATATTTTCTTTCATTAACTACTGCCAATCAACATGTGGACGATTTTAAAAATTGAACTATTTAAAATTTTCAAAAGACCGCGAACGTATATAGCGTTCGTCGCAATCGCTGCAATCATCCTGTTGATTCAACTTGCACTTTATCTCGATGGTGAAAGTTATCTCCAGTTCATGCTGCAATCATTGGAAGGCAGTTTTAATATTGAAGGAAAAGTGATGCACGGTTACATGATCTGCTACCTGATTTTGCAAACGCTTTTAATTCACGTTCCCCTTCTCATTGCATTGATCGGCGGTGATATGATTGCAGGCGAAGCAAATATGGGAACACTGCGGCTACTCATCAGCAAACCTGTTTCCCGAACGGAATTGCTCATTGCGAAATTTACAGCGACAACAATTTATACCCTGATGCTTTTGGTATGGATGGCTTTTCTTTCACTCCTTCTTTCGATTACGGTATTTGGAGTGGGCGATCTGATGGTTTTTAAAAGCGAGCAAATTATTGTTCTCAAAAGCAGTGACGTGATGTGGCGATATTTTGCCGCTTTTGGATTCGCTGCAATCGCAATGACGACCGTCGCTGCGCTTTCTTTTTTTCTATCACTTTTTGCTGAAAACTCAATTGGCCCAATCGTTACAACAATGAGTGTGATTATCGTTTGCACGATTTTGACTACAATGGATCTCCCGCTATTTAATCAAATGAAACCGTATCTGTTTACGTCTCATATGCTGGGTTGGAAAGGTTTTTTTGACGATCCTGTCAACTTCAATGCAATCTTCCGTTCTGCTGGAGTACTACTACTTCATATTGTTGGATTTGTTGGCGCCGCAATCATTGTCTTTAAAAAGAAAGACGTGCTGTCATAAAAAAAGCCGGACAAAATCCGGCTTATCTGCAAATTGTTTGTTTCAATTAAAATCCAAGCTTCGTTAATCCTGGAGTAGCGACAGGATACAGTCCCTCAGCATTTGGTACTACTGGCGGTGTAGCATTCCAATCATATGTTTTCGGTTGAAGACTAATACCGCTTTCAATTGCTTTCTTCCAATCCACAACTTGTCCGCTATAGGTCGCCATTCTTCCGAGTATTGAAGTCATTGTACTTTTTGCCCCATTCTCTGCATCAGAAAATTTATACTCTCCTTTCGCAATAGCGGCAAACAACTCATCATGCTCCGTTTGATAGGCATCGTTTTCAGTTTTGGTATCAAACTGGTACAAAACCTTTCCTTTATGATCGACGATATTTGCTGCACCGGCAGAGATCTTGCCTTTAGTACCAATCAGCAATTCATCAACCTTACTCATCGTGCCGGGAATGTGTCGGCACTGGCTATTTAAGATGGATCCATCTTCATAGTGAAACTCGACATAGTGATGATCAAAAATTTCACCATAGTCTTTCCCTTTGCGAACTTCTCTTCCACCCATTCCCTGTGCTTTCACCGGGTAGCCACCTTTGAACCAGTTTATCACATCTATATTATGAATATGTTGCTCACTGATGTGATCACCACATAACCAAACAAAATAATACCAGTTACGCATTTGGTATTCCATTTCGGTTTGTCCCTCTTTCCGTTTATTTACCCAAACGCCATCATTGTTCCACCACGCTTGCGCGGAGGTAATATCGCCGATCATGTCTTTGCGCTTGTACAATTCGCGATAGCTATTTTGATAATGACGCTGCAACCCAACAACAACGTTTAGTTTTTTCTGCTTCGCGATTGCTGCTGCAGCAAGTACTTTTTGAATTCCAGCGGGATCTGTTGCCACCGGCTTCTCCATGAAAACATGTTTTCCTTGCTTCACTGCTTCTTCAAAGTGAATAGGACGAAACCCTGGAGGCGTTGTCAGGATTACCACATCTGCAAGCGGAATTGCTTTTAAGTATCCATCAAAACCAGTGAACTTCCGATCTTCCGGCACATCGATTTTATCTTTGATATTTCCTTTTTTGCCAGTTGACTCCGACATGTCTTCTGCATTCAACGACGTGTAACATTTATCTATTCTGTCGCGAAACGCGTCAGCCATTGCTACCAGCTTCACATTTTGTTTGCTTAATAATGCCTGAAGCGCAGCACCTGTTCCGCGGCCACCGCAACCTATCAGGGCAACTTTAATAACATTATCGGAACCAGAAAAAAAGTTAGAAGCAGACGACATAAACGGAGCGGCGATCAATCCGCCAGCAACAAGGGACGACTGCTTAACAAAATCGCGCCTCGATGAATTTGTATTTTCCATATAACAAGTGTTGATTGATACTATGATTGAATAGATGTTGCCATGTTAATTTCCCAAATATTTCTGATAAAACGCTTCGATTTCTTCGGCCGAAAATTTTTGTTGCGGACGAACTACTCTAAAGCCAACCGACATTCCATCAGTTAACCACCATTTACTTTTAGGTATCTGCGGATCGCGCTTATTCCAGCTGGGTTCAGATGCTGACCTGGAAGCCGAGCGAAGCATTGCTGGTTTGTCGGTATAACCTCCGCCGCGAACCACGCGGTAATACCTTGATTCCGGAACGTTCACTGGGTTATTTGCGATATCTGTGCGTTCATAGTACTTCTCGTCATACTGATCGAGGGTCCACTCCGCAACGTTACCGACCATATCATATAATCCCCATGCATTGGGTTTTTTCTGTTTTACTTTTTGATATTTGTTTTTGCTGTTTGATGAAAACCAGCCGTACTCTTTCAGTAATTTCTCATCGTCACCATACGAATAAGTAGTTGTTGTTCCTGCACGGCACGCATATTCCCATTCTGCTTCACTTGGCAAGCGATAAAAATGACCGGTTTTTTTATAAAGCCATCTGCAGTACATCATCGCCGTATGATGACTCATACTATTTACCGGAAAGCCGCCCTGTTTTCCCATCCCCCAACTCAGATCGATGTATTGCGGAGTCGGTCTTGTTACTGCATCGACGTCCGAATTTCTACTTGTATTATCATCATTAAAAAACAAAAGGAACTCGTCGTAAGTGACCTCATGCTCTCCTATCCAAAATGCAGGAAGCGAAACTTCATGCTGCGGCCCCTCATCTGCTTTCCTGTTTTTCTCTGTCGCAGGGCTCCCCATTGAAAATTTTCCAGCAGGTATCGCAACCATTTTAAATTTTACCGTTGTTCCGGTGATTGACTCTTCGTATGCATCAGAGCCTGTTTGTGCTATCAGATTGCAATGAAAAAGAATAAGTAAAAGAAGGGCGCGGCAAGTTTTCACTGAATCAAAATTTATGGAGCGGTAATTTAAGCAATAATCGCGGATCGCTATGCTGGTCTGTTGGTGGAAAATCAAACTTCGGCTTAAAAATCTCCAGAGATCCCTTTATAGTAATTATCTTGAGTTTATAAATCACACATTATGAAACGTCGGCATTTCATGCAGCAATCTCTCCTCGCAAGTGGCACGTTAATCGGCGGCTCCGCTCTTGCTAATCAGGGCAACGAAAAAACCGAACTTCCATTGGCGGAAAAGACCTTCAACCTTAATTATGGATTCCATGACGGCATGTTCAAAAATAGCGGCGGTGCCGATTTTATCGATCAAATCAAATTTGCGCATGAAATGGGTTTTAGATCGATTGAAGACAATGGGATGATGGGAAGAACCCCCGAGATGCAAAAGAAAATCGGTGATACATTGGCAAAATTGGGAATGACGATGGGGGTGTTTGTGATCACTTCAGAAAACTGGCATTGGAAAACATCCCTCGCAACAGGCAAACAGGAATGGACCGACCGAATGATAAAGGATTGTAAAGAAGCCGTTGAAGTGGCAAAGCGTTGTAATGCAAAATGGGCTACAGTAGTGCCTGGTAATTATGAAAGGGGATTATCGCCCGATATGCAAACGGCAAATGTGATTACTGCGCTGCGTAAAGGTGCCGAGATCCTGGAACCACATAAACTGGTAATGGTGCTTGAACCATTGTCTGATAATCCGGATCTTTTTCTTCGGCATTCTCATCAAACATTCATGATTTGTAAGGCGGTGAATAGTCCGTCGTGCAAAATTCTGTTCGATATGTATCATATGCAACGCAACGAAGGTGACATCATCAGCAATATCAATAAATGCTGGGATGAGACCGCATATTTTCAAATTGGTGACAATCCAGGCAGGAATGAACCGACAACAGGTGAGATGAACTACAAGAACATCTTCAAACACATATATAATAAAGGCTATCGCGGTGTAATGGGAATGGAGCATGGAAATGCAAAGCCGGGTAAGGAAGGCGAGATCGCGCTTATTAAAGCGTATCGCGAAAGTGACAGCTTCCTGTAAACTTTGTTAATTGTTGCGATTGCCTATTAATGATGTGGTAATTTCGCTTCTCCTATATGAGATACTTTTTCTTATTAATACTTCTTACCGTATCCGGATTGTTCGAACTACAAGCCCAGGATGCCGCGTTGCTTGCTCGAAAAGTGCGTGAAAAATTAGCGACGGTAAACGACTACACCGCCCAGGGCGTAATGACAACTGATGTGTCATTCATGAAAATCCCTCAATCAGATGTTACTGTTTATTTTCAAAAGCCCAATAAGTTCCGCATCAAAAAACAAGATGGTATTGCAATTACTCCGAAGGGTGGAGTCAGCATCAATTTAAATTCACTTGTTGCCGGCGATAACTACACCGCAGTAAACGCTGGCACATCAACTATCAATGGCCAACCTGTTACCATCATCAAACTACTTCCACTCGATGAAGCGAGCGAAGTCGTCGTCTCTACCTTATATATATACGAAAAAGAATTGCTGATTTATAAAGCAAGCACCACTACAAAAGACAATGGTACATATGAGATGGAGCTCAGTTATGGCAAGTTTGCCCAATGGGGGTTGCCCGACAAAGTTCGATTCATCTTCAACACTAAAGACTACAAATTGCCAAAGGGTCTTGCTTTCGATTATGATACCGGCGCTCCGCCGGTTGATGCAAACGCACCTAAAAATTCAAAAGGAAAAGTGGAGATTGCCTACTCCAACTATACAATCAACAAGGGACTTTCGCCTTCTGTATTTAATCGTTGATCTTTCGTTCGTAGCCTATTTTCAGTGGCGTGGGCACAAAACATTCGCATACTTCCTTTGCGCATAAGTTATTTCTCGCGGCGGCGCAGCGACGCAGCGTCAAGTCAAGTCTATTCGAATTGCGGAATTCGCACATTAGTCATTCGCAATTCGCAAATACTCTTCTCATCAAAGATTCGGGAAATACCATTCGAGTTCGTAAAACCATCTAGGTAATTACTATTACTGATCGGGATAGTACTACTTAGTATTATGTAGTGCTTTCAATCGTCGGGTAAAACCTTCCCTTTAGCGAAAAGCCAGAAAATAATTAGAACTCTTTGGCGTTAACATATACTTTTACCCCAGTACCACCCCTTACTAAAATTCAATAAATGAAAGCTGCGAAATTTACTCGCTTAATTTTCAGGACCATACCTGCACCCTCGATCATCTTAGCTTTGATCGGTTTTATTACGGTTACCATCTTTTTATTTTATCCGATCGAGCAGGCCAAGCCTC
>JACMLR010000029.1 GCA_014379515.1 Chitinophagaceae bacterium | reverse complement strand
CTTTCTGTAATTTTATTTTGTCTACGGTTTCATTCGCTCCCTTTTCGTCCACATCGAGAATAAACACATTTGCTCCCTGCTGTGCAAATAGCATCGATATAGCTTTACCGATGCCGCTGCCGCCGCCCGTGATGATTGATGTTTTATTTTTTAGGTTGAACATATTTACTCCTTGTTAGTCATTCTGACTGCGTCGATCCCCGCATTCGAGGGGTTGACAATGAAAAAAACACTCTGCGTCGATACCGGCCACTGACAATCAAAATGGGGAGGGACTCACTGACGTCCATCCGCCATCAATGATCAAACTCTGGCCTGTTATATGTTTCGCTTTATCCGATACAAGAAACAAGGCCGCATTGGCAATATCAATCGTTGATGCCGGTCTGCCCATTGGTGTAAGGTCGGACCACACCGATTCGTAAGTCGGGTCATCGAGCGTTCGTTCGGTAAGCGTTGCACCAGGCGCAATTGTATTTACTGTGATCTGGTATTGCGACAACTCAATGACTAAATTTTTAGCCAGCATTTCCAATGCCGCTTTTGTCATACTGTAAGCGGCCAACTGTTTATGCGCCTGATGGCCGGTTACTGAAGAAGTAAATAATATTGAACCTCCCCTACCCTGCTTAATCATTTGCTTCGCGGCTAACTGTGCAAGAAAAAACGATCCGCCAAGGTTAACATTCATTACCCGATAAAATGATTCGGAGGGATAGTCCAGAAAGTCGCCGAACAACGTGATCCCTGAATTGGCGATCACAATATCAACACTTCCGAATTTTGTTACTGCAACATCAACCATCTTTTGAATAAAAGCAATGTCGCTCGAATCACCTGCCATGGCAACACAATTACTGCCTATTTTATCGACAGCATCACAAGCAATTTTATCTTCTATATCATTCAATATCACGCTGGCACCTTCGGTACATAATTGTTTTGCAATTTCAAAACCAATTCCCTGGCCCGCGCCGGTAACAATAGCAACCTTTTTATCAAATGAACTCATCGACAATTATTAATGTGAATCGCGTGTAACGATACTTCCGGATCCTCCCTTCAGAAAATCAAAATCAGCACCCAGATGCGCCTGTTCAACGTGGTTGATATAAAGATATGCGTAGCCACGTTTTATTTTGCTTTCATCTTCCTTAAACGCTTTCTTTCTGGCATCAAGCTCATCATCAGACACATCAAGGTGAAGTATGCGATTATGAATATCCAGCTGGATAACATCTCCATTTTGTACAACAGAAAAATTACCGCCGGCAGCGGCTTCAGGGCTAACATGCAACACCACAGTACCAAATCCAGTGCCGCTCATTCTTCCATCAGAAATGCGGACCATATCACTTATCCCTTTTGCAAGCAATTTGCTCGGTAATCCCATGTTACCTACCTCTGCCATTCCCGGATATCCTTTCGGACCAACATTCTTCAATATCAGTACACTATTTTCATCTACTTCAAGATCAGGAGAATCAATTCTTGCTTTATAATCTTCGATATTTTCAAACACAACGGCTTTACCGGTATGCTTCATCAGGTGCGGACTCGCCGCACTTGGTTTGAGCACGGCTCCTTCTATACAAAGATTTCCTTTGAGTACCACTATCCCTGAATTTTTTTTGAAAGGCTTTTCCAGTGATGTAATTACGTTTTCATTTACGTTTTTCGCCTTCATCACGTTCTCTTTCACCGTTAGTCCATTTGCTGTCTTTACATCAGGATGCAGGTATTCGATCAGCTCTTTCATCACTGCAGGCAATCCGCCGGCGTAATAAAGATCTTCCATAAAATATTCGCCCGACGGCTGAAGGTTGGCGAGCAAAGGAATTGTTGCAGACAACGCATCGAAGTCATCAATCTTCAGATCAACTCCTATTCTTCCCGCTATCGCTAATAAATGGATCACAAAATTTGTTGAACCTCCGATCGCGGCATTTACTTTTATTGCGTTCTCAAATGCTTTTCGTGTAAGGATGTCCGATAGTTTGAGATCTTCTTTTACCATCTCCACTATCCTCATACCAGTTAACTGGGCGAGTACTTTTCTGTTTGAATCCGCGGCAGGTATGGCGGCGTTTTCCGGCAATGATAAACCCAGAGATTCTACCATACAGGCCATCGACGATGCGGTGCCCATAGGTGCGCAATGTCCGTTACTTCTGCACATGCCCGACTCTGCGAGGTTCAGTTCTTCTTCGCTCATGATGCCAGAGCGCACATTGTCTGCAAATCGCCACACATCACTGGTGCCAATATTTCGTCCCTGGAACTTGCCTGTAAGCATGGGCCCGCCCGAAACAACAATTGTAGGAATATTTACACTGCAGGCACCCATAACGAGCGACGGTGTGGTTTTGTCGCAACCACACATCAGTACCACGCCGTCCACAGGGTTGGCGCGAATAGATTCTTCAACGTCCATGCTAACAAGATTTCTGAACAACATGGCCGTCGGCTTCATAAGAGTCTCGCCAAGCGACATCACGGGAAACTCCACGGGAAATCCGCCTGCCTCAAGTATTCCACGCTTTATGGATACTGCGAGTTCGCGGAAGTGGCCATTGCAGGGGGTAAGTTCGGACCATGTATTACAGATACCTATGATGGGTTTGCCTTTAAATTCGTGAGTGGGTATGCCCTGGTTGCGCATCCAGGCGAGATAATTCAATCCGTCTTTCCATTTTTTTCCTAACCAGTTCTGGCTTCTCAATTGTTTTTCGCTCATGAGTAAATTTAAGGATTGTGAGGCATCAAAAGTCGCGTATGCGGGGATCGACACTAACAG
>JACMLR010000261.1 GCA_014379515.1 Chitinophagaceae bacterium | reverse complement strand
GGCTGCGCCAGTAAAGCCGGCAGCACTTGCATCGATTACATTATTGAGATGCAACGTATCACTCAGCTCCATTATCAACACACCACCTGTTCCGGAGACAGGATCCCAAGGCATCGGTTTTAGGGTATCCGTGACTGTAACGGAAGCGAATTGCGGAACCGGTATCAATTGCACGAGCCCCGGCACATCATATGTATTACGAAGTTCGTATTGCAATAACACGTTGTTACCGGCAATCCCGCAGATGAAGTTAAATTCATAATTCCCGGCGTTACCGATCGCATCTAAGGAACCAAAACTATTTGTATTAGTGGTGTTGATGGCAGCACCTTTGCTTTGTATGATGAGGATTTTCATCCCTGGACTTAAGCCAGCGGCTGAAGTAACCGTAACCGTATTTGGAACGATGTTGATGCCATTGATCCTGTAGTAAGAATTGATAATTCCGGAGATCGATTGTCCGTAACCGTTAGCATTCAGCAACAGCAAAGATATAAACAGAAATGAACGCAGATTTGCAAAAGCGTTTTTCATGAATTGGATGATAACCCGTTTGATGCGTCTAAAGGTTATCCCTTAAAAATACAATCGAGCTTCCTGGAATGCAAGTCCTTCATAAAATAAAAAAACACCCCGGAGAGGGTGTTAAGTAGGGTAAAAGAATAGTAGTGAACTGACTATTAATAAACTATTATAACGTCGTTTTAAAACTTCCTGTTAGCATTCTTGTGTTGCGTTGAATTCTCCAAAAATCAACGGCTTTGAGGCTGTTCGCCTTCGGCGCCACAAAATCTGTCGCTACAGTTTCTTTTACTTCTTTCAGCAGGTTATTCAAAACTTCTGCTTCCATCTTTACAATAGATGGCATAGATTCTCCATTCATAATATATGTCCTTTTTTAATGTTATTATTATTTCTTCATACTGAGCAAGACCCGCGAGTAAAACACTAGAATCGTTAGGAAGAAGTGTCAGCTAAAATCACCCTTGAAGTACGTACTTGTATTGTTGCTCAAATCGACGGTGCAAAGATACTCGATCCATGAACATTTGCAAGCGCAATATGGATGAATTGCAGATTTGGTGAGTGATCCCCCTCAAAGCGGTTAGCCAATGGCGTATCTATTGATTTAATGGCTTCATCCTCAATGAAACTATTGACTGCGAACGGGAACGAATCTTTGTTATTGTATTCGATGAATTTTTTTCTGAAAAATGTCGAATGAACTCGGGTGAAGTTATATGTGCGGTTCGAGTGGTCAATCTGATCAATAAAAAAGCCACAACTAACGTTGTGGCTTATACTAAAAGAATTACTTTTTTACTTCACTTCTTCATACTGCGCGTCTTCGACGTTATCATTTTTGCCACCTTGTGAAGAGCCGGCATTTCCAGCATCAGGACCTGGCTGTTGACCTGCCTGATCTTGTGTTGCTTTATACATTTCTTCACTTGCGGCCGTCCATGCAGTGTTCAACTCCGTCATCGCCGTATCAATACTTGCCAGATCCTGGCCTTTATGTGCCTCTTTCAAATTCGTTAGGGCCGACTCGATTGCAGCTTTCTTCTCAGCCGGAATTTTTTCGCCATATTCTTTGAGTTGCTTTTCAGTCTGAAACACGAGGCTATCGGCCTGGTTGATTTTTTCAACGCGCTCTTTCGCGATTTTATCTTCCGATTCGTTTGCGCGAGCATCTGCTTTCATGCGTTCAACTTCATCTTTACTTAAACCACTTCCTGCTTCAATCCTGATCTTTTGTTCTTTCCCAGTGCCTTTATCTTTAGCAGTTACGTGAAGAATACCATTTGCATCGATATCGAATATCACTTCGACTTGCGGAACTCCTCTCGGCGCTGGTGGAATACCATCGAGGTTAAATGTTCCCAGGCTTTTATTTTGAGAAGACATTGGACGCTCACCTTGTAATACATGAATTTGTACACCAGGCTGATTGTCGCTTGCCGTAGAAAATACTTCAGATTTCTTAGTCGGAATAGTGGTATTGCTATCGATCAGGCGGGTCATTACTCCGCCCATGGTTTCGATACCCAACGATAGCGGCGTAACGTCCAGTAACAATACATCCTTTACCTCTCCGGTTAAAACTGCCCCCTGGATTGCAGCACCAACTGCGACTACTTCATCCGGGTTTACACCTCTGTTTGGCTTCTTACCAAAAAACTTCTCTACGATTTCCTGCACTTTCGGGATACGGGTACTACCACCGACAAGAATCACCTCATCGATTTGTGATATAGACATACCGGCATCCTTCAATGCTTGCTCGCAAGGACGCAGACAGCGCTCAAACAAGGTATCGGCAATTTGCTCGAATTTGGCGCGTGTTAATTTCTTTACAAGGTGCTTTGGTACCCCTTCAATTGCGGTTATATAGGGAAGATTGATTTCTGTTTCTGATGAAGAACTCAATTCAACCTTTGCTTTTTCTGCGGCTTCTTTAAGGCGTTGCAATGCCATCGGATCTTTTCGGAGATCTACATTCTCTTCTTTTTTGAACTCTTCTGCAAGCCAGTCCATGATCACTTTATCAAAATCATCACCACCCAAATGCGTATCACCGTTGGTGCTTTTTACTTCAAAAACACCCTCGCCAAGTTCAAGTACTGAAATATCAAACGTACCACCACCAAGGTCAAATACGGCGATCTTTTGATCGTGACGGCCCTTATCGAGGCCATAGGCTAAAGCGGCAGCAGTTGGTTCATTAACAATACGACGAACGTTCAGTCCTGCGATTTCGCCCGCCTCTTTAGTGGCCTGACGCTGCGCGTCATTGAAATAAGCAGGGACAGTGATTACAGCCTCATTCACTTCGTGACCCAGGTAGTCTTCAGCCGTTTTTTTCATCTTTTGAAGAATCATTGCGCTGATTTCCTGCGGAGTGTACAAACGACCATCTATGTCAATACGTACCGTATTATTGTCACCTTTAGCAACTTTATAGCTCCAGTGGCTGATTTCATTTGTTACTTCATCAAAACGACGACCCATAAAACGCTTAACACTGGTAATCGTGTTCTGCGGGTTAGTAATGGCCTGGCGCTTGGCTGGATCTCCTACTTTTCTTTCCCCATTTTTAAGAAATGCCACGACAGACGGCGTTGTACGGCGTCCTTCGTCATTTGCAATAACTACGGGCTCATTACCTTCCATTACTGAAACGCAACTATTGGTAGTCCCAAGGTCAATTCCTATTATTTTTCCCATGATTTGATTGAATTTAATGTTCACTACTGCTTATCAATGACTATGCCGTGAGTGATTAAGTGAAAAAATGACAGGTGGCGGGTGATGAGGCTGAAAAATAAGAAGCAT
>JACMLR010000260.1 GCA_014379515.1 Chitinophagaceae bacterium | reverse complement strand
TTGATAAGTTCTTTGCGCCATTGCGACTTTGCGAGATTTGTATTCTGAAATACAGGCGCGCAAAGACGCGGAGACGCAAAGGCCCTAAGACTAATGGTAATGTTGAGTTATTTCATCAATTAACGTTGACCTGGCGGAGGACCTGGTTGAGGTTCAGGCGGCGCAGGCCGCGTTGCACTTACATCGAGTACCTCAACATCAAAAATTAAATTTTCATTTGGTTTGATTCGTGGAGGCGAACCTTGTTTTCCATAACCAAGGCTGGAAGGAACTAGCAAACGACCTTTCCCACCTTTTTTGAATAAACGAAGTCCATCATCCCATCCTTCGATAGCACCTGGAGGGCTGGATCCGATTTGAAATGTGTAAGGAGGACTGGCAAATTTTGGATCCTTGCTCGAATCGAATACAACACCTTCCATATTTGTACCATGGTAGGCAACTGTTACAAACATACCTGAATCAACAGCTGGTCCATCGCCCGCACTAACAACTTCAACCAACGTTCCTTTTGGTGCGGATTGAACTGTTGCGTTTTTTGACTTTGCATAGCTCTGCAATGTTGCGATGTCTTTCTTTTTTTGCTCTTCAG
This sequence comes from Chitinophagaceae bacterium, assembly GCA_014379515.1. Classification (GTDB taxonomy): domain Bacteria; phylum Bacteroidota; class Bacteroidia; order Chitinophagales; family Chitinophagaceae; genus Endoryza. The sequence goes on along the minus strand of JACMLR010000260.1, from coordinate 14,072 downwards.
ACAAAACCAATTGCTTTTTCATGAACTCCTGCATGGCAACGTCGCGATCTTTATTTGCTTCTTCCTCTGTGTTAAACACATTGGTAGCACGCATCATAAAGTAGATTTTATCTTTTGCTTTGATAAATGGTGGCAGTCCACCTGGATTACGTTTGATCAAAGTATCTGCTTCGAGAACAATTACAACACTATCACCTTTGCGAAGCAATCCAAACACTTCGGTTGGATTATAATCAGCCGGGCCTGCACTGTCAATCATCACATACGCCGGTCCGCTTTCAGATGAACCTGGCAAAATTGAATCGCGGATTTTTTGGGTGAATTCCAGTTTCATGATCTGGCCTTTTTTCACCACCGGATTTTTTTCATCCGAAATGATCTTATACATCAGACCGCTTTTGGTGCGTTTAAAACTTCCACCATTGCAGGCGGCAAGTAAAAACATCAGCACGGCGCATAAAATAACACTTGTCGTTTTTTTCATTTGTTGATTATTGTAATTGTGAAGCGTATTCTTTGATGACACTTATGAAATGTTGTACAGTTGTTTCCAGGCTATCTGAACTACGACCGCCAGAAGCATTGAAATGACCACCGCCTTCGAAATGCTTGCGCGCAAAGGTATTTACATCGAAGCCGGCTTTACTTCGGAAGCTCCATTTTCGTTCTTCGTCCCGATCGATCACCAATGCTGCAAGTTTTATTCCCTGGATACTGAGCGGATAGTTCACAAGCCCCTCTGTATCGCCGGTCCGTATTTGATAACGCTGGAGATCTTTCTTTGAAATTGAAATAAGGGCCGTATTGTAATCATAGGATATGTCCATCCGGTTTGATAAAACATGCCCGATAAAACGCATCCGGTTTTCGAGGAAGTTATCATAAATGTGTTCATGAACACCGGTGTGTTGAAGCCCTTTCCTTTTCAATTCGGCAACCATTGCATGAACATCAGCACTCGCAGACGGAAATCTGAACGAACCAGTATCAGCCATAACTCCTGCATAAAGACATTCAGCCATCCCCTCATCAATCAGGTCACTATTACCGGAAGCGACAATAAAATCGTAGATCATCTCACTCGTGGAGCTCTTCGATGTAAGACTAATACCATAGTCAAAGTTCACACTATCAGGTTCCTGGTGATGGTCGATTAGAATTTTGGTACAGGGTGCTGCAGCCAACAAAGGGGCGAGGTTCTTTGTTCGATGAAAGATGTTGAAATCGAGGCAGAAAAGCCAATCAGCCTCTGCTAACAGGGAACTCACTTGTTCTTTGTTCAATTCGTAATCAACAACTGTTTCAACTGCGGGCATCCAATTTAGCCATCCAGCCCAGTTGGTGGGCGAAACGACTGTTACCTGGTGACCCAGTTTAATTAATAAATGATACAGTGCGAGCGAAGAGCCCATTGCATCAGCGTCAGGCTTCTGATGCGCAGTGATCACCACTTTCCGGGGCGTCGTTAACAACGGGTATAAATCCTGAATTGGTTTCATTAAAATGTGGGCAAAGGTGCAGAAATAAAGGTCAAATGCCAAAAGTTACTGTGATTGGAATGCGGCGGGCTTTCCATTACCTTTGCGGCCAAAATTGAAACACATTTATGAGTAACCGTACGTTTACGATGATCAAGCCAGATGCCATGAAGAGCGGTCATGCCGGGGCTATCCTCGACAGAATTATTAAGGAAGGCTATAAAGTAGTATCGCTTAAGTTGACAAAGCTGAGTGCAGAAAAAGCAGGTGAATTTTATGCAGTGCACAAAGCTCGACCATTCTATGGCGAGTTAGTCGAATTTATGAGCAGCGGGCCAATCATTGCGGCCATTCTTGAAAAAGAAAATGCTGTGACCTCGTTTCGTCAATTGATAGGTGCAACGAATCCTGCACAGGCGGAAGAAGGTACTATCCGGAAATTATATGCAGCCTCCCTCGGCGAAAACGCAATACACGGAAGCGACAGCGACGAAAATGCGGAAATTGAAGGAAACTTTTTCTTCAGCGGCCTCGAACGCGTTTGATTGCTTTCGAGCTAAAGTATGATGTACGATTGAAGTTCGTCGGATGGTAAGTGAGTTCTCACTACCAGCTCCGAACATCAATCGTACATTCTTTTTATAGTCAATGGCTCTTTAGTTCACCATTGGTTTAACTGTATAGCCATTCCTTCTGAGTAGTTTAATAACACCATCTGTTCCCGGCAAGTGACCGGCACCTACAGCAAATAAAGTGGTGCTTTCACGCATGATCAATGGCATTTGCTGCACCCATCTCTTATTGCGGTTGTACAATAACAGATCCATATATTCATTCAAACCAGGTTCACTCACTCGTGTAAGTGAATCCATCCGCTCAAGGTCTTGCTTTTTATAAACGTCAACCATTTCCGCTGTCGACTTCTTATAATTCTCCATACTATCGATGTAAGTAACGAGCTCTTTTGCCTGTTTGTCGTACGGAATGCTGTCGAACAAACCCGCCTGGTACTCGACGGTTTCTAATCCGAAAATAGGGCGATCGATTGCTCCGGCTTCTTTCATAATTAATTCTTCCATCCCATTCTTTTTCTTGCAATTCATCATTTGTTCGCTTAGCAAACCAGAAATAAAATAAGGTTTAAAGCGATTGATCATAGAGATCGGCATTGGTGTACTGCTTTTTTTCAGATGATTTTCAACACGCGTGTATTCATCTGCAGTCAGAAGGTCTGAAAGTTTAACGCCATCGTTCATCCGCAAATATTTCATAGCACTCATCATCTGCGTCATATCATCCATATCGATCTCGAAATAGACCCGCGCACTTTTTTTAATGACGGACTTAAGGTTTTCACTTACTCGAGCATCTTCTGCACAAAGAATGTGCATTGTGCCAAACAGATAGGACGGTTGTTGCAGGCCGTTCCCGGTAATTTCCCACAGCAATGTTGAAGGAAGTTTTCCACTATCGCTTGCTGGAATTTTCGTCTTTGGCTTCGCTGTTTTCTGCTTAACAGCCTGACCTTGAACAATTGAAACTATAACAGTCATGAGCACACACAAAAACACTTTCAATGATATCATATTAATAATCGTTTGAAGTTTTAAATGTATAATACATTTCCTATTATTGTCGCATATTAACACCCCTTTTATGCGCCCCTTTCTAACCCTGGCTCTTGCACTGCTGTGCACAATGGTTTCGTATGCTCAAAAACCGGTCAAAATTCCCGAATGGGGAAATGTCAACAAAGACGATCTTTTAATGAAAGAATGTGAATTTGATAAGGACGCCGAAGCGGTCGTTCTTTTTGATGTTGGTGAACTCGTTTGTGACATTTCGTTGAATATTCAGCTCGAACGCCGCGTCCGCATCAAAATCTTAAAAGAAGATGGTCTCAGCCAGGCGAATATAAAACTGCTCTATGAACATTATAAGAATGGAGAAGATATTTCCAAGTTGGCGGCCCAAACTTACAATTTAGACGAGGCCGGCAACATTACTATTACACCGATTGAGAAAAAAAGCGTCTTCGATACGAAGTTGAATGCGCGGTACTCCCACCGGATTTTCTCGTTCGAAAATGTCAAGCCGGGGAGCATCATCGAATACAAATACATCAGAAAAGGAACTGGACTTGTTAACTGGAATTTCCAGAAATCAATCCCCGTCGTGTTCAGCCGGTATTCAACAGATTTTCCACTGGAGTTAACCATTACTTCGACGCCATTCTGTGTCCTGCCTTATCACTCCACATCGCAGGATAAAGGAAACCGAAATGTTCAGACTTATGAAATGAGTGAGATTCCTGCACTTCGCGACGAACCCTATATGACAAATGAGGACGACTATGTTCAGAGGGTTCAGACTATTCCAATCTCATATGCCAGCGGAACTCAACGAATCAATTTTGTTCGTTCGTGGCCTGGCATCATCAGGCAATTGATGGAAGATGATGATTTTGGACTTCAATTGAAGAAAAATATTCCAAGAACAAGTGACCTCGACAGCGCACTAAAAACGCTTCGCAGCCCGTTCGAGAAGATGAAAACGATACATCATTATGTTCGAAAAAATATGATGTGGAATGAACAGACAAATATTTGGGCATTAGACGGAGTGAAGGCTGCATGGAAAGATAAAAAAGGAACGAGCGGAGAGATCAACCTGATCCTTGTTAACTTATTAAAGGATGCAGGTCTTGACGCGTATCCTGTTTTAGTTAGTACCCGCGATAACGGCCGGGTTATAACGATGCTTGCTGATTATAGACAATTCGATAAAGTACTGGCTTATGTAAAGATTGGCGAAAATGTTTACGTGATGGATGCAACAGATAAGCATACTCCTTCTCACCTGATACCTGCAGAAGTTCACTTTAGCGACGGATTGGTAATTGAAAAGCTGGAGACTTACCAATGGGGCTGGCAAACGCTGTGGAATGAAAAAACACTGAAAAAAAGATTGGTTGTCATTCGTGCCGAGATTACGGATAAGGACTCAATCGCCGGAGAGGCGAACGTTATATCTTATGATTATGATCGATTGGAGCGCGTTCCAACATTGCTTGAAGGAAAAGAGAAATTGAAAGAAAAATTCTTTACTTCTCAAAACCCGCAAATGCGAATTGGGGATCTTCAATTGGAGAATGAAGCCAATGATTCATTGCCACTCGTGCAAAAGTTCGACTTCGCGCAGCCGATCAGCGGTTCAGGTGACTATAAATTCTTTACTCTCAATCTTTTTACCGGGCTCGAGAAAAATCCATTCGTTGCAGAATCAAGATTCTCCGACGTGTTCTTTGGAATGAACCAGTCGATTTCGATTATTGGCAATTTCAGAATTCCGGAGGGTTACGTATATGAAGAGCTGCCAAAGAACGTGAAGATGATTATGCCCGATACAACGATTGAAGTGACACGACGCATTGCTGCTGAAAATACACAGCTTTCTGTTCGAATAAACCTGGAATTCAAACAGCCGTATTATTCCACGGAGAACTATGAGTATTTTATGAACTTCTATAAAAAACTAATGGAGTTGCTGAACGAACAAATTGTGTTCCGCAAGAAGTCTATACCACAACCCAAACCTTAACGCACCCTCAACCCTGGCCATGAGAAAAACCATTTTTTTTCTTCCGCTTATTATAGCGGCAATGTTCGCGTCGGCGCAATCAAAACCGCAATATGCAATCTCACTGATTCCTGACAGTTTAAAAACGGGTGTTAATTCGGTGATTCGCGAACAAACTACCAGCATTATAATCAAGAAACCAGGAAAAGCAGTTTCTTCGATTCGCAAAGTCGTGTCGGTACTAAATGAAAAAGCTGAAAGTGAACTTGTGTTCTACGAATTTTTCGACCGCTTTCGCAAGATCGACGATATCGAAATAAATATCTACGATGCAACCGGCAAATACATGAAGAAAAGCAGGAAGCGCGATCTTCATACGGAAAGCGCCGGTGATGGAGGCTCGTTGATCGAGGACAGCAAAGTAATCTATGCTCAACTACGAACAGGCTACTATCCTTTGACAATTGAAATCAATTATGATATCATTTACGAGGGCTTTCTCGAATTGCTGGACTTCTATCCGCAGACGGCTGAGCAGTCGATACAACTGAAAACCTACTCGATAACCTCGGATGCCAATAACAGTATTCGTTATAAAAATTATCGCTGCGATCTCAAACCAACCAAGACTGCAAACGGTGCAATGATTACGAATCTTTGGCAGGTAAAAAATGTGAAGCCGTTTGAAAAAGAGCCAGGCTCGGCTGAGGATGACGTCCCTCGCATCAGGGTATCTCCTACTCTTTTTGAAATGGACGATTATCCAGGTGATATGACTTCGTGGGATTCATACGGCCGATGGATTGTTACATTGAATAATAAGATAAACATACTTCCGGAAGACAGTAAAAAGTTTTACCGGGAGCTGGTAAAGAATGCCAGTAGCGAAAGGGAAAAAGTTGCCATCCTCTATCAGCACCTTCAGGACAATTATCGCTATGTGAGTATCCAACTTGGTATCGGTGGTCATCGACCATTTCCGGCAAGTTTTACAGAAAAGAAAAAGTATGGTGATTGTAAAGGATTGAGTAACCTGATGTACGCAATGCTGGATGCAGTTAACATCAGAAGTCATTACACGGTTATTAACGCCGGCCGAAAACGAACTGCAGCGGATCCCTCGTTCCCGGAAGATATGTTCAATCACATCATTCTTTGCGTACCACAAGCCAAAGACACGATCTGGCTTGAGTGTACGAGTCGCACGCAGCCGTTCGCAACACTTGGAACTTTTACTGAAAATCGCCATGGTGTTCTTGTAACTGAAAAAGGTGGTGTACTGGCCGCTACGCCAAAAAGTAAAGCAGCGGCAAATGTTATGCATTCAACCTCGTTTGTAAAAATGGGTGAAGATGGATCCGGCGTCGTCACGGTAGACATTGATCACAGTGGAGAATTCAGTGACATCAGCGATTTCATGCTGAATGGTGAAGAACAGAATAAAAAGAATTACCTGATCAATCACGTTGGATTTAAGCAACCTGATTATTTGCAGATTTCCAAAAAAGCGAAACAGGAATCAAAAGCATATACCCTCCATTACGATATGGAGTTTGAAAAAGTTCCTGAATTTAGTGCTGGCTCGAAGCATTTCATGAATCCAAGAATGTATAAGTTCTGGAGTGATGCCTTGCCTAAATCGGAAAAAAGACAAAGCGATTATTACCTCGATTTTCCATTAATACAAAGCGACAGCACCATTTACGAGCTGCCCGATGGTTTCATTGCTGATAACCTACCAAAAGCAGCGACGCTGACATCGTCGCTGGCCAAATACGAATCGAGTTACTCGTTTGACGCACAGAAAAAACAATTAATTACGTATTGCAAACTCCAGATCGACTATCACATTATTTCACCAGCCAAATACGATGAGATGGCCAGGTTTTTCAGTGATGTCATCAAAGAGCAACAGCAAAAAATTGTTGTAAAGAAGAATTAAACAGCCCCTATGAATCCGAAAATTCTCTTTCTGCTTCTCCTATGTGTTTCATTTTTTCACCTGAATGCCCAGGTTAAAGCGCCCTCCTATGGTTCGGTAACCATGATTGAAATGGATATTAAAGAATGCAGTTTCGATAAGGAGGCCGATGCTGTGATTTTATTAGATGTAGCATCGGTGCATCATAACGACGAGCGCAACCTCATCATGGCTCGCCGGGTTCGATTGAAAGTTTTAAAAGAATCCGGTATCGACGAGGGCAATATTCGAATACCGTTTTATCGTAAAGATGAGGGAGAATTCATTCGGGAGATACAAGGCTATGTACATAATGTAAGCACTGACGGAAGGGTTGTAATCAAAGAACTTGAAAAAAACAGCATTTTCACGCAACAAGTGAATGAGTACTACTCGGAAATACGCATTGCAATGCCGGATGTCAAAGTGGGATCCATTATCGAATACCAGTATAGAAGTATCATGAAGCATTGGGGTTTCCTTGATCAATGGGCGTTTCAAACCGATCTTCCCACAATGATCAGTCATTATGATCTGACCATTCTTCCCAGTGCAGAATTTGCCTATAATGTTGTGCATCGCGCCGATCAGCCGATTGATGTCAAACCAAATATCAATGAAGGCAAAATTAGTTTTGAAATGCGCAATGTTCCCGGTCTTCGCGACGAACCGTATATGGACGCGATGAGCGATTATCAGCAACGGGTGATTTTCCAGTTGTCAAAATTCCAGGGCAGTAATGGTGGCGTGACAAGGCTCACGGATACCTGGCAAAAACTAAACCGCGAATTGTATACGCACCATGACTTTGGAAAAGCAATTGCCAAGGATATTTCCGATGCTAAGCCTTTCATCAAATCCATCGAAGCACTTTCGGAATTTGAAAAAATGGATACTATCTGTAAGTTCGTGAGAAACGGATTTAGTTGGAATGGACTTACGTCAAAATATATGACAGGGTCGATTCGCCAGGTATGGGAAAAACGAAGCGGCACCAATGGTGAATTGAATCTGTTGCTTGTAAATCTACTTGCCGATGCAGGATTGAAAGTTAGTGCAATGCTTGCATCGCATCGCTCGCACGGAAAAATCAACTTGAATTATCCATTCATTGATAAGTTCAACGCTGTGGTAGCATTTGTGAACATCAGCGGTAACAAATATATACTCGATGCTACCGATCGCGTAACGCCAATTGGCATGATCCCATTCTCATTAATTAACACCTACGGTTTCGTCATAGATAATCGATCGGTTGCCCCGATACCGCTGTCGAATAAAGCGCACACCCAAAGTACTACTACCATAGTCCAGGCATCAATGAGCGACAACGGAATCATCAGTGGCAACATGAATATTATTACAAACGGCTATACAAAGATTAACCGTGAGCAAGTTTTCAAGAAAGGTGGTATCGAGGATATGAAGAAGTATTACTATTTAAAAGAGGAAACTGATATACAGGTTGATAGCGTTGCGGTAAGTGGTGCATACAATGATTCAGTCCACCTCGAAGAAAAATACAAGTTTAAAATGTCGATGCCGCAAAGTGGAGATTATTTAACAATCAATCTTGCCTTATTTACCGACATGAGTAAATCTCCTTTCGTTTCCGACAATCGTTTTACCGATGTCAATTTCGGAACAGCTGTTAGCAAGATAGTCCATCAATTCATTGACGTTTCCTCAGGGTTAATTGTGGACGCGATACCCTCAAATATTTCGCTCACCATGCCTGACAAGAGTTTGCAATTTGTACGGACGATCACATACGACAAAAACGCAAATCGTGTAAGCATACAAACTTCACTGCAAATAACGAATCCCGTCTATCCTGCCGAGCAGTATCCTGAGGTAAAAGAATTCTTCAAAAAAATGACGCAATTGGCCAATGAACCGCTTGTTTTAAAGAAAAAATAAGATGCACTACGCATCGGCGCCTACCACAGCTTCGTCGCCATAAATCTGAGTTTTAAATTTGAGCGATGGCGAAGGCCTGAACTCACCAAGTCCTAGCGAACCCCATTTCGCATCAACTGCTTCAATTGTTTCATCTGCAGCAACAATGATATTTGGCCAGTCGCGTTGGAAATTATCAAACTGCCTGGTTTTGATTGTTCCGTCAAAGCCCATACAAGACCAACTGCCTACGGAACTATTGATTGAAGATTCAAATAAAAAACTATCGCGTTTGGGATCGAGATTATTACAAAAACGCCAGAGAGCGACAGGCAAATCACTCGCGTCAACAGTATGTTCTACGTACAAAATAACTTTCACTTGATTCATCAAACCAGCATTACATATCTCTTGATGCAATTCCCGAACATGGCCAAGCCGGTTTTTCCTGACAGAAATTAATACGCAGGAAATATTTTGCTTTAATAAAGAATCATTTATGATCGTTACCTCAGGAAATTGATGCTTTATTCGATTGCTATCGATTGCAACCGTTTCCAGAACGGGCTGATAATTATCAGCTGTTTCTTCTTCAAACTTTATGGTGCCATCAATACACATCTTCCCACCGAAGCCGAGTTTACTACAACTATGATCGAGAACGTCCATAGGTCCTTGTGAAAAATAAATATCTGTTGCGGGGTTCAAATTTTTTGAAACATGTTGTGCCAGTAATTTATAATCCTGGATGCTAACAGATTTATCTGCCAGTACAAGAATTTTATTAAACATCATCTGGCCGGCACCCCACATGGCATTCATTACTTTTTGTCCCTGCCCTGCGTATTCTTTATTGATCTGTGTAATTACTAGGTTATGAAAAACACCTTCAATTGGCATATCCATATCAGTAATTTCAGGCACCATTGTCATTTTAATTGGCGCAAGAAATATCCGTTCGGTGGCTTTGCCGAGCCAGGCATCTTCCTGGGGAGGTATGCCAACGATCGTCGCCGGATAAACTGCGTTCTTTTTATGAGTGATTGCAGTGATATGAAACCTGGGATAAAAATCAGGTAGCGAATAATAACCTGTATGATCACCGAATGGTCCTTCCCAAATCAATTCTTCGTCTGGTTCAACATAACCCTCAATAATAAAATCTGCATCTGCAGGAACTTCGATTGCGGGCTGCGTGATACATTTGACAAGTTCCACCTTCTTTTTACGAAGAAATCCTGCAAGCATGTATTCATCTACATTTTCTGGAAGCGGCGCTGTTGCGGAATATGCGTAGGCAGGATCGCCACCAAGTGCAACAGCAACAGGCATCCTTTTACCAAGCTTTTTATACTCTGAAAAATGTTTCGCACTGACCTTGTGTTTATGCCAATGCATCCCGGTTAGGTCGGGTCCAAAGACCTGCATACGATACATGCCAACGTTGCGACTATTATTGTTAGGATCTTTTGTATGAATAATTGGCAAGGTTACGAATGGTCCACCGTCTTTTGGCCAGCACGTAATTACTGGGAGCTTTGTTATATCGGGGCTGTCAGTGATCACTACTTCCTGGCATTCCCCCCTGCCCGACTTAACTTTTGGCATCCAGCTTGCAAACTGACCAAGTTTCGGCAACAGTTTCAATTTATCGAGCAGATTTTCTTTCGGGGCACTGAGCAGCTTAAACAAATTCTCAATTTCTTTGGAGATATCATCGAGATGGTTAACGCCAAGTGCAAGACACATTCTTCTCTCACTCCCATAAGCGTTCATCAAGACAGGAAAATCGTAACCCGTATTTTCAAACAGCAATGCCTTTCCTCCACCTGGCATCTTGCTAACCCGATCAGTGATTTCCGCAATCTCGAGTTTTGGATCAACATACGCAGAGATTCGAACTAACTCTCCTTCTTTTTCGAGAACATCAATAAAATGTTGCTGATTACGATATGCCATGGATATTATTAAGCTTGCAAAAGTAAAACACAAATCACTGCATCTTGTTCTGTATCTTACGAATTACAAATAAAAAAAGGGGCCGTTAAGCCCCTTATATCTTTATAAGAACAGTCTTACCAAAGATTTGGACAACCAACGCTGCCGCGCTTGCTATCTGACTTGTTGCTTTGAAGACCTACTGTAACAGTAATTCCATGAAAATAGTACCAGTCTTTGAATTTCGAACCTCCACGGATTGTACCGTCGGCAGGATAAACTGCAGTTGAGTTTTTCAACTCTCCCCCACGAAACGCCATTTCAACCGCTTTTGCTCCACGTTCCTGGAGCAGGGTTGCCTGGTCGACATACCGATTGCTCACATCATCCAGGTAATCGGTGAACAGTTTTCGAAATCCAACTTCGTAACCAAGACTAACGTTTTCGGTTACTTTCAACCGCAGACCTGCACCAAACGGAATGTTGAACTGAGTGAGTTTATATTCTTTGCTTGAAGGGTATTGCGATAAACCCTGGCCTTCTGTGCTCAAAGGTTTTAAAAACACTTTGTTTCCTAACGTATCATAAGCCGAAGGATTAAAATGAAATAAACCTACGCCTGCGAATACATAGGGTGATAATTTTCGATCGCGGAGATCAAACAGTGAATATTCTACGGCTACATTTCCTTCCACAATTCGTGATTGAAAACTAAGGTTTCGCGCCACCAAAAATGGATCGGAATTTTTGTTGTCGTTCGCCTCTACTTTACCGAAGTTCAAACCGCTGCGTAAAGCAATGTGACCCGAAAGATCATATTTCACACCAAGGCCGAAAGCGAAATTCGACTGTTGAACAGTTATCCGCTTCGTTTGTAAATCACCCTGGTAGCCGGAAAAGCCGCCCCAAGCGGTGATGTGAAATGGCTGAGCAAATCCTGCAAAAGGAGTTAACAACAGTCCCCAAAGGAATTTTTTCATTTGTACGTTTTTTGAGATAAGCAATAAATGGCTTCAGGGGATGTGGATTCCTATTCTACGTGTATCAGGATTGAAATGGATGGGCTAAGAACGCAAGTATTACGCCAGATATTTGTTAAGAGATTGGCAAAATATAGAGAAAGCACGAGGAATGCAAGTGTTACAGGTACTTCCATCCCCACCACGTATTTTTCCTCTTAAATGCTGCAAACCATTTACAAGGTTGATATAGAGCGACAATCACGAAAAACCATATCGCATATACAATACCGAGATTGTATCCAAAGTCTGCCGGACGGAAATAAAATTTCATCATCGCTTTCATGTCTAAGGCCTCAGCCCAGCTTCTACCTTCCATGAAAAAGAGGATTGTACATAATGCGTGAATCATAACAAAGTGAAGGATGTAGAAAAAGAAAGGCGTTTTCCCGAACACAGATAACCATTGGGTCATGTTGTTTCGAACTCGTTCAATCAACGACAAAAATATGAATGCTGGCCCCAGGGTCATACACAAGTAGATTGCTGAGGGTGGATACTTGCTGACGTTAAAAAAAGAAATCAATGTGAACAGCTTACTTTCCTGAGTAATCCAGGGAGACGGGTCTCCAAATTGATTGATGAACCTTAAAACGACAAACAACGATGTCAATGAAATTCCAATACCAAGTAAAACGTTGCGCCGTTTTTGTGCGCTTATTCTTTCTCCGTACAAGCGTCCGATACAATAGCCCAAGATCATAACCCCTGTCCATGGAAGAATTGCATACATCACAGTCACTGTACTGTGGTCATTAATTGCAATCGGCTGGAACTCGCCATTTACAAGCATGTTGAGGACAGTCTTGATCGGTTCGCGAGTTGGAGCGGGAAATGTTTGAAGCAAGTCTTTTGAGAAAACAAAGAAAGTGCCGATCAATAAATTGATTGCGAGAGGCAGTCGAATCAACAGTGAAAGTATCACCATACTGCACCCGATAGCCCAGATCACCTGCAAGAAAAAGGAACGATACAATGGGTCGAATGTCCACGTCAACCCGACAATGAATAATTCGGCAACGATGAGCCAGATACCGCGCGAAAGCAAAAATGTTCTTAGCTGAACGGATGAAGTTTTTGTTCCGTAAAGAAAAGCGGATATCCCTGCGAGAAAGATAAAGACCGGAGCACAGTAATGCGTTATCCACCTTGTGAAAAATAAAATTCCGTTTGTTTTTGTTAGATCAGTCGGTTGCCATTGCAATGCAACGTCATGAAAGAAATCCCGTGTGTGGTCGAGGGCCATCAAAATCATAATGACGCCACGTAAGATATCTATAGATCGTATGCGATGACGAGGTTTTGTAAGCGCTGCTGTTTCCAGTTTCACAGGAACTGCCGTGATATATTCCATTTTTTGTCGGATTGTTAGTAAACTTTTAGAGACTTGTGTAAATATCAGCGTGCGTGCAAAGGATAAGTATGCCTGAAACTGGGTGGGTCGCGTCACCAAAATGCGGGATGAAAGAAATGGTCGCGAACGAAAGCAAGCAAAATGAAATCTCCTGGTAGAATTTGTTTGGAAAATTTTTTCATTTTAGTTGTCCCGATCAAGAACGCGAAGTTGTTATTAGGATATAACTTATTTTCAATAACAGTTTAAACCACTTTTTTATGAACGAGTATATGTTGATTTTCCGTCATGAGGATGGAAGCAAAATCGCGTCGCCTGAACAAATGCAAATCTGGATGAAACAAACGATGGATTGGATCGGTGGCATTGCAGCTCAAAATAAATTCAGTGGTGGCAATGGGCTGCCGATGGATGAAGCGCGCGTTGTAAAGGCCGATAAAATGGTAACCAATGGGCCGTTTGGGGAAATCAAAGAAACCATTGGCGGCTATATTATAGTAAAGGCAGACTCTATTGATGAGGCCGTCGAGTTCGCAAAAGGATGCCCGGTATTGCAAGGCGAATTATACAAGGAAACAGACAGGGAAAAGGCAAAGGGATATTTTCAAAAAGCACAAGCGCTCGCAAAAACACCCGCCGATATACAAACGATCTCAAAAAAACTTGGCGAACTTTAAAAGAGGATTCCGTATAGAGGTTACACCTTTTTAAAAAGGTGTGACCTCTATACGGAATAACTGTAATGTTTACACCAATAAATTTGCATTGCATCTTCTCCCAACCAAAACCGCTGGGTAACCCACACAAACTCTAACACATTAGCCTGCATTCCGGGAAGCTTTATT
>JACMLR010000259.1 GCA_014379515.1 Chitinophagaceae bacterium | reverse complement strand
TAGCCTGCTTCTTTTTATGTTGGTCGCTACCATGCCAGCGATTGGTCAGCGGAAGACAGGCAAAAAGGATCCTGCATTAGTAGCGATGATCCGGAAAAATTTCAAAGATGCAGCAGCGCAGTATAAAGTTCTCGCGCAAAATCTTCCAGCAGAAAAATTTCCCAAAACTTATTTCCCTACAACAGGCAAATATGAGTTCAGCAATTCCGGATGGTGGTGCAGTGGCTTTTACCCTTCTTCCTTGCTAACTATTTACAATCAAACAAAAGATCAAGCATTATATACCGAAGCATTGCGTATTATGAAGGTGCTCGAGAAAGAGCAATTTAATACCCATACCCACGATCTTGGGTTTATGATGTTTTTGCCGTTCAATGCTGCAAAGCAAATTAAAGCAGATACAGCCTATCGAACAATTCTTGTTAACAGTGCTAAATCATTATCTACCCGTTTCAATCCAACTGTTGGTTGTATCAAGTCATGGGATGGAAAACCAACTGAATTCCTGGTTATCATTGATAATATGATGAATCTCGACTTATTATTTTGGGCGACAAGAGAAACCGGTGACTCATCTTTTTACAAAGTTGCAGTTACACATGCGAACACCACAATTAAGAATCATTTTCGTCCAGATAATAGTTCTTATCACGTAATTAATTACAATTCGGAAACAGGCGGCATCAATCAAAAGCGAACTGCCCAGGGAGCAGCAGATGAATCCGCCTGGTCGCGTGGCCAGGTGTGGGGATTGTATGGATACACCGCTGCATACCGTGAAACAAAGAACCAGGTATATCTTGATCAGGCAAATAAAATTGCAACGTTTGTAATTGAGCATCCAAATCTTCCTGCAGACAAAATTCCTTATTGGGATTTTAACGCAACCGATATTCCAAACACGTTAAGAGATGCATCAGCTGCGTCCATCATGGCTTCGGCGCTCATTGAATTAAGTTCTTATGTGGACGTTGCGACTGCTCGCAAATACATGCAAGTAGTTGAAACCATTTTAAAGAACTTGTCCAGTCCGGCCTACAAAGCAAAACCCGGTACCAATGGTGGTTTTATGATTCAACATGGTGTTGGGCATAAACCTGCGGGAACAGAAATTGACGTACCTCTTACGTACGGCGACTATTATTTTCTCGAAGCAATGGAGCGGTATTTGAAGTATTGATTCAATCCTCAAAAACAATTACATGAAAGCAGCACTTGTTGTTTTGATATCTGTTCTCTTTATCTTCTGCAAAAGCGGAAAGGAAACAGTGAATCCTAAATTGCCTGCGGCGAAAAAATACAAGTGGGATGAATTTTGCATGGGTGCGGATCTTTCTTACGTGAATCAAATTCTGGATAAAGGTGGGGTATACAAGGATTCAGGAAAGATAAAAGACCCTTACGAATTGTTCGCTTCATACGGAACAAATACTGTTCGTGTGCGGCTTTGGCATTCACCAACCTGGCAACTCCCGGTCACCGGGGGCAAATTATATAGTGATCTATATGATGTTGAGAAAACAATTCGGCGCTCAAAAGCCGCTGGAATGGCCGTAAGCCTCGACTTGCATTATTCGGACGACTGGGCAGATCCGCAAAAACAAGCACCACCCGCTGTATGGGAAGATCTTTCATTTGAACTATTGAAAGACTCGGTCTACCAGTATACCCTAAACGTTTTGAAATACCTGCAGTCGAAGAATCTTGTACCGGAAATGATTCAGATTGGGAATGAAACGAATCCGGGTATGTTATTTCCTAAAGGGCAAATTGTAAATGGAAATTTCAAACCGTTTGCGGAACTCTTAAAAAGCGGCATTAAAGCAGTGCGCGATTTTTCAGCAACGTCAACTATCAAACCTCAAATCATATTGCATGTAGCGCAATTGCAGGATGCGGGATGGTGGACAAAAGGTGTAATCGGGATCGAAAAGGTTACAGACTTCGATATCATTGGTCTGTCACACTATTCAAAATGGTCGAAAGTTAATACGATGCAGGGAGTTACTGATACGATCCGATCACTGGTAACTCTGTACAATAAAAAAGTAATGGTCGTTGAAACTGCCTATCCATGGACCGGATCCAACCTGGACTCATACAATAATTTATTTGGAACAACAGATAGCGTGGTGGGATATCCGTTATCACCTGAAGGTCAGCATGCGTACATGAAAGATTTAGTTCAGGCAATCATTTCAGGTGGGGGAACAGGGATTCAATATTGGGAGCCCGCATGGATCACTTCACCAATGAGGGATCGATGGGGGACAGGTTCTTCCTGGGAAAATAATGCACTGTTTGGTTTTTATGGAAATGTACTGCCGGCGATGAATTATATGACGGCAGATTATAAATTTTAAGATAGTTGAAGCAGGCTCCTCTACGTGTAACTCGTGTGATTATTAAATAATGGAAATGAAAAAGACAGTTTTGGTTACAGGCGCAGCTGGAAATTTAGGAAAATCCGTTGTTGATAAATTTGTTAGCGAGGGCTGGAATGTTGTGGGTACGATATCTGCGTCTCATCCAATGTCTGCCCCGGTTTCTTCGGAAAGCAAATCGTTTATTGCAGCTGATCTGGCGGATGAAGATGCAGCTTCCTCTCTTGTGCAAACTGTTCTTGACAGGCATTCGAAAATCGATGCCGCAGTTCTTACTGTGGGAGGTTTTGCAACGGGAAGTATCGCCGAAACTTCTTCCGACGACGTGTTAGCTCAATACAAATTAAATTTTGAAACTGCGTACAATACAGCCCGCCCGATTTTTCTTCACATGAAACAACAAGGATATGGTCGTATTTTTTTGATTGGTTCAAAATCCGGACTTAGTTCAAAAGATGGAAAAGGGACAGTTGCGTACGGCCTTGCAAAGTCACTGCTATTCAGGTTGGCGGAATTAATGAACATTGAAGCAAAAGGTTCAAACGTGGTCACCACAGTCATCGTACCATCTACGATTGATACGCCTGCGAATAGAAAATCGATGCCCGACGCAGATGTTTCAACGTGGGTTACTCCTGATGCAATTGCTGCAACCATCTATTTTTATTGTTCCGCGGAGGCGGACGCTATTCGTGCTCCTGTTATAAAGATGTACAACAAGGGATAAAAAATCCCGTTCAACGAAGCTTCTGGTTGAACGGGATGATACTAATAAAGTAACTGGCGAGCAGATCAAGAATTAATTTTCTACAACAAGTACGCTATTCCATCCACTCCGGCCATCTGGTTCGCGCCAGGGGTTGTCGACATCTTCAACCCATACCTGGTCATCGATAAAAAATTTGTAATAGTACTTGCCCTGTGGCAGCATTGGAATTTCGATTTTCCATGTTCCATTCGAACCCGGTTCAAGTAATAAAACATCCTGGGCCCAATGATTGAAGCTTCCCGTCAGAGAAATGTGATGCGCACAACCATGCTGAATTGAAAATTCAATGGTTTTGTTACGCCGGTTAATGATTGGTGATTCCTGGACGGTCATACACACCTCCTTTTTTTGAATTTTAAAAATGCATCCGATTCGACAAATCAGCCGCGAATGCTTCGAGTCAAAGAGTAACCTGGGTCGGAAACTATGTTCCTAAAAATTGGGATATAAAAGTTACGGCAATTTTTTTCCACTTCCGTTTATGTGGGAATAGATTTTTTACGTAAACAAAAAGGAGGCCGAAGCCTCCTGGTTTTTCCACTTTACCTTGCAAGAATCCATCGATTCAAATGCATCCCGTCTTCTTCCAATTCACCGTCTACATGAAATCCATTACGCGATACGGTTCGTTCAGACGCAACATGACCGATTGGAATAGTTGCAACAATGGTTTTCAATCGTTGGTCTTCGAACAGGTGATTGGTGAGTAACCTCACTGCATCCGTTGCGATTCCCAACCGACGGTACTTCGCGTCAACAAAATAGCCGACCATTATTTCACCTATTTCGTTTGGGAGGCCGTTCGTTCCGATCCCACCAACATATTTATTCTCTTTTTTGTAAACCATTATCCAGTTCGTGAACCATTTATACTCGTTCGGGAATCGGGAAACGTTCGGTATGCATTGCGTTGTCAGCGCATGTTGTAGACCGTTGGTAAACAGCTCATCTAATTCGAGTTTATTGGGGTTCAACTGAAGTTCTTTTTCAAAATTTACAGGATCTTTTGCCAGAAGTTCCAGCAATGGCCCAGTTAGCGCAATGAGCTTTATATGCTCACATTCAAGAATTATCATTTGATATAGTTGAGTAATAAAAAAGGGATGTCATCCGACCAGACAGGTCGGGTTATTTAGTAGTTCGGCATCAGGAAATGCCAGGCAGTAAAATAGAAAGCGTTCTGATCGGCGGTGTTTGAATTCCAAAAATAGCAAGATTTTTCATTCGTTAAAACAATCCTTAACAATTACAATGCAATAGAAAAAGCAGTTCCTCAGTTTTTAAGCAACTAACTATATACTGCTATGAATCTTAGTCGTATCTCCTTCTTTGGAATCTTGCTATTTGTAATTCTTACGCCTTTCATTTGTTCAAAACTTTTATGGCTATCCCGCACCCAAACAACAACGGGCATCGCGAGCTTTACAGGGAAGAGTATGGCCGGAACATATGTGCATGTGTACACCAATGTGTTTTTCATTGTTGGTACTGATAGCATTTGGTTCAAAGGATTAGATAATGTATTATTTAAAGAAGGAGAAAAAGTATCAGTCCGTTACAACCCCGCTGATCCACACCAGGCCACATTGAACAATTTTGCTTCCATCTGGGGTGGCACCCTTGTCTACGGTGGAATTCCTGTCATCCTGCTACTTGCCATTTTTCTTCATCCACAGATCATTCCCTACAAATCCCGAATCCGACTCGCAGCTCGCATGCCACTTATAACCATTCAGCCTCCGCAATAAACAACCATTGAACCAGTTCACCACTCATCTATATTGCATTGCATAGTACCTAACATAACCTTAGATTGTCGTTAAATTTCGCAGCCATGTCAAACAAAAACAAAATTCTACTCTTTTTGCTCATTTGCGCTTCATTGATTTCGTGCCGGAGCAAGCACCACACTCAAATCAGTACCAGTGACAGTGGTAATGAACTGAGGTTTACCGCATTCTTTCCCACTTCGAAAACGGAAAAGGTGGAACGCTTTATCCATAAATCCCTCCAGCCGGCAAATTTATTTGCTAACGGTCATGAGGAAGTCGACGCGACCATGGTGCTTAGCGATGACACCCGCTTGCATATTAAATCTGCCGCCGGTCGATTGAAGATCGAATTCGACAAGAATCGGAACTCTGAGGCGTCCTATGAAAGAGTGAGAAAACTTTGCGAAGGAATCAAGGAGATTATCGTTGCTCAGTGACGATCGAATGGTCGAGGTAATTAGTGCTTTATAATTGGTGTTCTATACGTTGGTCGCGCGAAACTCGCGGAGCCAGGTAAAAACGGAGATTTCGCTTTTTGCCTCCAGCGGAAGTTGGTTACTCAGGAGGTCTTCGATAACCAGACCCTCTTCAAGCGTGAAACCGGGGTTTTGAGACGCATAAAGATTGATCAGAAATAAAACCTGGTTGCCATTTCCCCGGTCAAACTTGCGACGAGTAAGCTCACCGTTGAAAAGGTGCGGTTCCAGCTCATTTGCCCAGGAATAATCCAGTTTCAGGTCTTCTCTCCGTAACATCATAAGTAGAATAATAAAAAGAATCTGACATCAGACTCCGTGATGGGCATGAAGATACGGTTTTAAATCGGCCGTCAGCGGGTCTGGGTTACCGGGAATAGTTGACGAGAGCCTCGAAAATGGAAATCTAGAATGAGTTGGGATGCTTGCAATCTGACCAATATTCAACAACCCGATTAATCAGCCTTTTGACCTCAGGAAAGTTTTCAGGCTTTTTGAAAAATCCCTGAACAGTCAATTTTTTATAAGCGATGTCGACCACAGGTTGACTGGCGGAAGTAGAGAAAAAAATAAATGGGACGCTTTTATCCCTTAATTGGGGGTCCTCGTCAATTTCGGTTTTAAATTCAATACCATTTTGCCCGGGAATATTTATGTCGCAAATAATTAGAAATGGCTGTTCGTCAGTTTTTCTCAGATATAGAAGTGCAGCCCCGCAATCATTAAAGATTAAAAGTTTATTCGGCACCTTTAATTCCTCCAGTACGCGGATCATGATTTCCTGATCATCTCCGTCATCATCAACCAATATAATTGGACCTTTTTTTGACATAAGATAAAGATAGAATAAAAATATGCGAAGATCCTTTGTCCAACTCCGGTTAATAACATTTTTCGATGAAGATTGAACACATCCGTAAAACCGTAAAAGCTGCAGGAGTAGGGTGCAATAATGGGCCGATTAATTGATCAATTCTGTCGCAAAAAGAAAGGATATTCTGCACATGCCTGGTAGCTTGGTGTCTACTTATAACAGCAAGCGATTTGTAAAATTCTGCAATGCGGATGGATATAATTAGTGCAACTAATATTAAACTGATTTTGAATACCGCACAATTATTGCCGTGAATTTTGATTGAATGTGCGGAATGCAAATTGATGAAATAAATGGGCAAAATATTGCCGCTTACTCATCAAATTGCTCGTTATCCATAGTTAGTACGACCGATTCGAGCTGGCATGTAATTCGAAGTAAACCAATAAAGACTTTATCATGGGAGATTTTCATAACGTCGCTGGACAAGAAGCAATTAAAAAAATTGCAAACCTTATCGAGACATCAGGAACCTGTATGTTTCAGACAAATCTTGATGAAATTCCAGCCTCGTCACGCCCAATGGCGACGCGCAAAGTAGAGGAAGATGGTAGCATCTGGTTTTTTAGTCCTGCAGACAGCAGCAAGAACATGGATATAAGTGTGGATGACCGCGTTCAGTTGGTTTATATAAATAATAGCTCATTTGAATACCTATCGTTGTATGGTACCGTCAGCATCATTAAAGATTCGGCTAAAGCAAAAGAACTTTGGAACCCGATCTTGAAAACCTGGTTCAACAACGGCCCCGAAGACTGCGATGTAACGCTTTTAAAGTTTACACCACTCGATGGATATTATTGGGATACAAAAAATAATAAAATGGTTTCGATGGTGAAAATTGCGATCGGCGCAATCTCCGGAAAAAAAATGGACGATGGCCGCGAAGGTTCAATCTCGGTGGATTAATTTGATACGGTTCAGACCTTCCGCGTGCGCGCATCGGGATTGGCAATCTTCGCGCGGTATTTTTCGCGGATCACGGTTTGTACCGGCACATTACCAATTTTACTTTCAAGCCATGAAATGATATCGAGGTAGACAAACGCGCGCGTCTCGAACTGATTTCGTTCCTGGGCTTTCAATATGTCTAACAATTTTTC
>JACMLR010000258.1 GCA_014379515.1 Chitinophagaceae bacterium | reverse complement strand
TAAATTCCCGTCCCTGTCAAACGTGCAACTGATTCTTTGGCGAACTGTACTTTCGGCGGCTATTCTCAATTTCTATCTGAATTTGAATTTTTATCCGGATCTTCTGCAATACCAATCGGGAAGTCAAGCGGCCATTTATGCGAATAAGCATTTCAGAGATGTTCCGGTCGTTCAACTTCGGAAAGAATATTCCTATGCGTTAGAATTCTATCTTCACGCGCCATTGATTACGGTAGATAGTGTAGCAGAGATTAATGTGTTGCCAGACGCTCCTTTTCTGCTTTATGTTCCAACCAAAACGTTTTCAGATAGTACTGCCACGACAGTTCAACGTTTCGAACATTTCCCGGTAAGCAGGTTGGATGGAAAGTTCATCAATTTCAAAACGAGGCGAAACGTGATAGGAACGTTCCAACTGGATTTGATTAAGTGAGTAATAAATCTCATTGAGTATGACAGACATGGGGTAACGTGCTTGTTGAAATTCTGTTAAGAGGCACGAGTGGTGGATAGAAGCTGGTGGGCATTCATTAGTTTACGAATCCAAATGATGAGCTGATGAGAACTTTGATGTTGACGTTTGCGTTCATTTTTGTTGTTAGTGCAATCGATGCACAACATATTTGTACGTTTCAATCGTATGGCCAGGAAGTAAAACTTGAAGTCGATCCTCCTGAGGATGAAGAAGGAAAGCAAATAATCGGAAAGATTTTAGATCTAACGGGACTCCAGGCAAATTTTGCGATTCTACCCGGCAATGTTCCCAATGCATCCGCCATTTTTTATAAAGGCAGAAGATATATTTTATACAATCCTGTTTTCATAAGCAAACTCACACGGGTTACCCGGAATTATTGGTCGGCCGTTAGTGTATTGGCGCATGAGATGGGTCATCATTTCAGCGGACATACATTGGATGGAAGGGGAAGCGAGCCGGTGAATGAATTAGAGGCTGATGAATTTTCCGGTTTTGTATTGAATAAGATGGGAGCGAGTCTATCATCGGCACAGGCGGCGCTTCGGGTATTGAACGACAAGAAATCATCGGCAACACATCCACCACGTGCGTTGAGATTGCAGGCGATTGAGAGGGGATGGATTGCTGCGCAGGAAATGGTGACAGTGCCTGCGCAGGTGAATTATCGCAATCGGTAAGGAAAACAAGAGCCGTACATTTTTCGAATTACTCTATCGCTGCTGTGTATTGATCGAACTACCCTTTGGACGCAGGTGTCATCCTATTATCGGCAGATATTCAAGTATAAGAACTCCATTCTCGAGGATTTGCGAATGTTTCAATGTGAATTTGTTTGCTTCACGTTGGTCATCGAACAGCCTCAGCCCACCACCGACAGAAATGGGATATAGCATCAACCGCAATTCATCGACGAGGGCATGGTGAAGAAGGGATTTGGCCAGCGTCGCGCTGCCATAAACCAGGATATTACCACCATCGGTTTTTTTCAGCGCGGTAATGTCTTTAGAAACATCGCGAAGAATATGGCTGTTGTTCCAGTCCGCCATTTGCAAACTTCGAGACACAACATATTTTGGCAATTGATTGATGCGGTCGGCAAACCCACCACCAATTTGTTTTGGCCAGTAGTCGGCAAACTGTTCGTACGTCTTTCTACCTAACAGTAAGGCATCAACGCTCGTAAGTTCATCTACTTTATACTTTCCGGTTTCCGGGGCGCTGTATTTAGACTGCCAGCCACCGTGGGGATGAGGAGTTTCATCCCCACCCGGTGCTTCAACAACACCATCGATGGTGATGAATTCGGTAACGATAATTTTACGCATGACCTTTTTTTTAAAATTAGCGCAAGAGTTTGATCTAAATAGGAGAAACAGAAATTTGATGGGTAGAGCTTTGTCTTGTATGGAAGATTCACAACCTGCTTGGGAATAACATACACATACCCTTTGATCAATCCGTTTATCAGGAGTCCTTATTATTCAGTGGCTATCGAGATCCGATTGCCTGCCTCAAAGCACCCCGGGACACCTGCCGCAAGAATGAATCCTGAACATTTTGCCTATGCAAATGAAGAGTTGGTTCATCGAGTACAAGTCGTATTCAAAACCCGATAGAATAATTCGTTTCTCCCGCTTCTCCTCTTTTATAATGCCAGGTATTCAGCGAAGTTGTTACTCTCCCTGACGGACAGATGGAACGGTCCTGTAATTTTTTCTAAACAAACAGGCTAGATAAAAACTGTTTTTTGCAGATGTTTTACAGACCGCTGTTTTGCATTTTTAACAGCAAACATGTAGTTTCAAGTTCCGCAATCTCCACATTAAAAATCAATACATGCAAAAAGTGTATCTCAATACAGCCATTTTTATATTCCTGGTATTAATCGGAGTGCAATGGGGATTTTATCAATCATATACCAGTCAATTCCCACATTTTAAAAATGCAACAACGTTGATACATGTACACGGTGCTTTGCTCATGACGTGGATGCTATTGCTGATCGTTCAACCTTTACTGATACATGCAGGCAAAGCCCCCCTGCACAGAACCATCGGAAAAGTTTCCTGGGTACTGGGGCCGCTCATTATTATCTCGCTCTTCCTCATCGGCAGGGGAGGTTATTTTAGAGGTTTGGGTAACGTTCCCGAACACCAGAATCTTACCTTCATTGTGCTTGATATGAGGGGGTTTTTATCCTTTGCTATTTTCTGGTTCCTGGCAATGATCACCCGCAAATTTCCCGACTCGCATATGCGTTATATGATTGCTACAGGAATTTTGGCAATCGGGCCGGGTTTAAGCCGGGGACTGGGATACAGTTTTGGGTTGGACTTAGGGACAGCCATGACTATTACTGATGTCTTAGACCTCGCAATCGTCGGCGTATTGTTAGGTGTTGACGTCTACCGCAAGAAAAACTACAAACCATTTCTCACAGTTTTCCTGGTACTGTTCCTCGGATCTGTGCTCTGGCAATTACGGAATACTGCTGGATGGCAAACGTTTGCTAAAAACTATGCGGCGCTGTTTTATAAATGACACTGGTTTTTATGTCTGCGTAAGATGTATGATTTAATTGAAGTTATAAAAATGGCCCACGCTTCTATTGTTGGTGCCAACACTGAACAATGGCTTGGCTGCAGCAGAGGTTCCCTGCTAATAAGATTGTAAAGTGTTACAAGAGGTGAAAAAAGAAAAACATTAAGCAATTGTTAACCTGATCCAATAGATAACCTACTAAATCTTATCATATTTTAATTTGTTCCCTACCTTGGTTAGTTAATTTTGAGCATATAGATTAACCTGGATGAATTTGTGAGTTATGATTTTGAAGCAAAGGTTATTTACCAATATGTTCTTCAGGAATATGCTGGCGGAATTTGGCAATCGCTCTGCCAATTCAATGAACGGGAAACCTACTCCCTACTTTCAATACAGGATTGGCAATTACCAACCAGATTATTACTTGTACTTCCCGAAGGAGCCGTTGAGAACCCAGTACAAGAACGAAGCGTTCAATAAGCTACAGG
>JACMLR010000257.1 GCA_014379515.1 Chitinophagaceae bacterium | reverse complement strand
ATTCTTTCTTTTTCGTCGAGTGTAGTAAAAGCGCTTCCTGCAGGAAGGTTCTTTACAATTACTTTATTTCCTTTGAGCGCGATTGCATCGTATGCATGCAATGGCTGACCAGTTTCATGTAAAATGAAATTTGTAATATCTACGATGTTATTGATGGGTCGCAAGCCTATCGATTTCAATTTTTGTTGTAGCCATGCCGGACTTTCCTGTACGGTAAGTCCCGAAATACTTACGCCACTGAATCGTTGACAAGCATTGGTGTTTTCGATTATAACCGAAACGGTTTGTCCAATACCCGGTTTAAATGAACTATTAAAAGGTGATTTAACGTTGGTGTCTTTCTTGTCATGATAGGTAAGATAAGCGCACACATCGCGTGCAACACCAAGATGGCTCATTGCATCCATCCGATTAGGCGTTAAACCAATTTCGTAAATCCAATCCGTGTGCAGCTTGAAGTACTCACGAGCAGGAACGCCGATCTGCGTTTCTGCAGGTAAAATGAGGATGCCGGCATGATTTTCACTCAAACCGATCTCGTCCTCCGCGCATATCATTCCGTGACTTTCAACACCCCGAATTTTCGCAACCTTCATCGTTAGCGGATCGCCTTTAAACGGATGAATTGTAGTGCCAACCGTTGCAACGATTACTTTTTGACCTGCAGCAACATTAGGTGCTCCACACACAATTTGCAATGGATCTCCGCTACCAACTGTAACTTTTGTCACAGAAAGTTTATCAGCGTTTGGATGTTTTTCACATTGAAGAACTTCACCAGTTACCAAACCTTCCATTCCACCTTTCACTTCTTCAAAACGTTCGAGACTCTCAACTTCGAGACCAATTGACGTAAGAATTTGACTCAATCTTTCAGGATCGATTTGCACAGGTAAATATTCACTGAGCCAGTTATAACTAATAGTCATATTAATTAATGCTTAATTGCACTCCGACGGAATGCTGAATGTCGGCAAAGATAATGATTGACAGGTGAGGACTTGATACACTAGTCTTTAGCATCATTGATCTCGATCCAGTAACCGTCGGGATCCTGAAGCCAGATTTGTTTAACACCATCAACTCGTGTAGTTATCGCTGCTTTTTTGCCACCCGCATCTTCCCATGTAAAATTATTGGTGCGTAGGGATTCAACAAATTTTTCAAGTGAAGGCACGCTAAAACAAATGTGGTTGTTTTTGAAGTATTCTTTTTTTTCGCTTGCCCCTTCAATGATATGAAGCGAAGATCCCGGACCTATTTTCAACCAGGTATGTTTACCATCGTGAAATGGTTCGGGGATAGTATCAAGTCCAATTATTTTTTGATAGAAGAAATTCGTTTGCTTCATATCCTTCACAAAAATCGCGAGGTGATTAATCCGCGCAGTTGCTTTCTGCGAATATGCATTACTGAAACAAGCAATACAGGCTACCAGGATGCAGAAGGAAATTTTTTTCATGATGACAAGTTACGATGAAAATAAATTATTACTGGCTCCCTACGACTTCACCGGATGATTCCGGGTAAACCATTCTTCCTGCGAATTAGCGGTGGATTCGTTGATCGTGGTTTTATCTAATTTTTGTTGAGCATTGACTAGCGCTTTTGACACGAGCGCATGTTCTACGCTTTCATTTTCCTGCATCCCCATTTTTCGCATCAAATCAACAATTTTATCACCACCAAAAAATTGAAACAGCGGATCTTCCAGTGAACTTAACACAAATATCCTTTCAGCTTTCCATTGCTGCCAGACAGCAAGTTCCTTTTTTCTCAACGGATAATGTTCCAGAACGATGACGGTTTTATTTGAAACCATCGGCGATACCAATTGCCGCATGTTTCGAACCGTAAATCCAGGAATTACTGTGGTGGCATCTTGTTGAAATTCGTTGATCGTTTGATTAAACCAGGCGGCGACGATGGTGGTTGGGTGTTTTTTTATAAGGTCGATCGCGCCGCGATGTTTTGCGGCTCGAGTCATCCAAATAAAATCGGTGATTGTCGGGGTCGGCTCTGCTCTGCTAAAGAGGTTAAAAAGCATGGACTGAAGTTAGTGCATTGCATAAAATGACGATGGTTGCCACGAAACATAGTCTCCACGCGATCTTATCGAATTTGAAAATTGTAAACTGGCAATGGGAAAGGAATCCAGCATTCACTGTGCGACGAAAGTGCCGTGAAATAAAGACTTTTTGTGTAAGGGTTTCCCCAAACCCTTATGGGGAGCGAGTCGCAGAAGTTTAGCATCAATGCCAAGACTTTAGTCGAAAAATCTTTCGCACACTGTGTTGTTAATTACTATGCGGAAACCGTGTTGATTTTTTTTAAATTGTGGATAAGAGCGGAAGTCTTGTGAAGAAAGCCCAAATCTTGTGCATAACAGTTCTAACAATATGGCAATAAATTTTAGTTCCTTAAATGTTTTTTTGAGATGGGAGGGGGTACTATATTCGCCCTCCTGACCCACGGGCTAACATTGCCATAACAGTAGAGTAACATTTACGTAACACAAGGCTGGAGCTAACCCGCAAGTCATTGGTTGGAAATTTCCAATTAATGTGGCTGCACTTTCGTGCGCCTCAAATCCTTCAAAAACCGATCAAATTAATGCTATAACTTTTTTTCCGTTTTGAAATGGATCTGACAAACCTCAATAAAGACCGAAGCAAATCCCGTCGTAAGAGTTCAATAGACCTTAGTACCATGGTATATGGTAAGGTTCCTCCACAGGCTAAGGACCTGGAGGAAGCCGTACTCGGCGCGATAATGCTTGAAAAAAGTGCCTTCGATACGGTTGTCGAAATCTTGAAGCCCGAGTGTTTTTATGCCGATGGCCATCAGCGGATCTACCGCGCAATGCAGGGACTGCAGCAGACGAACCAGCCGATCGACATTTTAACCGTTGTTGAAGAGTTGCGCAGACGGGAAGAACTTGACATGGTAGGCGGTCCCTATTATGTAACGAAACTCACAAATGCCGTAATCTCTTCAGCAAATATTGAAGCTCACTCGCGGATTATTCTACAGAAATTTATTCAACGTGAACTCATACGCATCTCGGGAGAGATTATTAGCGATTCGTATGAGGACAGTACCGATGTGTTCGATTTACTGGACGATGCAGAAAGTAAGCTTTTTGAAATCACCAATAATCACCTTCGGAAGAATTTCGATAGTATCGATACTGTACTTGTAAAAACGGTTGCGCGAATTGAGGACATGCGCCATCGCAATGAAGATATCACGGGCGTACCGAGTGGTTTCCCGTCGCTTGATCGAATCACCTATGGATGGCAGAATACCGATCTTATCATTTTGGCTGCACGTCCATCCGTTGGTAAAACAGCATTTGCGTTAAACCTGGCGCGGCATGCTTGTTTGCATCCAACAAAACCAACAGCAGTAGCATTTTTTAGTTTGGAGATGAGTGCGGGCCAGTTGGTTCAACGTATCCTTAGTGCCGAAAGCGAGATCTGGCTCGAAAAGATCGCTCGCGGAAAGTTGAGTGATGCTGAAGTGGTGCAACTTTATCAGAAAGGAATTAATAAGCTTGCAAAAGCTCCGATGTATATCGATGATACCGCAGCATTGAATATTTTTGAACTGCGTGCAAAATGTCGTCGCCTCAAGAACAAACATAATATT
>JACMLR010000256.1 GCA_014379515.1 Chitinophagaceae bacterium | reverse complement strand
TGATCACATTAAATAACACAATCAAACAACACCAACTTAAACGTTGCACAGAGAGAGGGTGAGACTTGATTTCAGCAGACATTTTCTCATTGCCTACTTTAAAATCGAAACCTCAACCCGCCACATATTTGCAGGGCCTGCAGTTTTTGCTGCAAGAATCACAGGCGCTGCAGCGTTAATCATATCAGCAGGTCGTAGTACTACATTCGGGAAAAATGCATTCGTAATTGTAAACAGCTTTTTACCCGATTCTGTAGCATCCAGCGCTTTAAATTTCCACAATTGATGTTTGAACCGGTTAGGGTCCGACATCAACTGACCGCTTTCATACTTCACATCCTGTTTGATCGAAAAGCCCTGTGGGGGAACAGCCGTGCTGCCCGACGGAACGTCAACCGTCAAATATCGATTGCTTTCCATTGTTCTAATATAAATACAATCACCAGCCTGTTCGAAAGCAAATCGCGCAGCATCGTTTGCCTCGGCCAGGGTACTTGCCGACAAACCGCTCGCCGGATTGACGTAAAGCTTCATCGGCTTTGGATCGTAAACGATGCGATGCCCGACGAACGGTAAAAACAACGGCCGTCTCAAAACCGAATTAAACACGAGTGAAAAATCTTTAGCCGCAGCATAGCGCTTACCCATATACGGTGGATTCTTACTCATGAACTTCCGGGCGATCGTTTTTAAAACCGATGTATGATCAAAATAAAGTGTTTGCCCGCTCGCATCCGGGCCATGACCAACTACTGATCCCGCTTTTACAAAGGGCGAAACGAAAAACGTTGGAATTCGAACGCCATACGTTTTAACAGGAAACTGTGCGGAGGCAGGTGTCGCGGATTCATCAAGATATGGTAGTGAAGGTGGCGGCGGAACATGATCATAAAAACCACCGTGCTCATCATATGTAATTACTAATAAGGTATTGACATATTGCGGACTTGTTACGACCGCCTCAACAACTTTTCGAACAAACTCCTGTCCTGACTTGATGTCCGCCGGCGGTCCATCACAATTTGAGTTTGGCGGAAACTCAGTATACTTTGGATCGATATAAGAAACCGAAGGCAGCGTTCCGTTTTTAGCATCAGCAAAGAAGCCAACATTTGGATCGTTTACACTCACCACTTTCGTTCCATCAAATGTATAATTTGAAAAGAAGCGTATAAAACTATAACCGTGCTCGTAGTATTTCCATGTGACGTTGCTATCAACCTTTGCGTGATATTCTGTCAGGTAATCAAAAATATTTTTCGTGAATACCGGTGTGAGCGGTTTACTGTTGTTAAGTTCCCAGGAACCGAAAGGAATGGCAGGATTTAATCCACTCGCTAAATTCAGCCTCCCGGTTAATTCATAATACCGATTACAAAATGTTGAACCGGGATGAGATGCAAAATAATGATCACTGAATGCAAAGTCGCGCACGAGTGCATCATAAACCGGAACATTAACCGCAGTATGATAACCCATCACTTTCGGCGCACGAATGCCTGCATTCGCATCCGCGGCAAAACTCTTAACGAATCCATTCATTTTCCCTTTTCCAGGAATCGGATTTTCCGCAGCATCAACTTCCGAATTTATCTGGTGATAGATCGGTTCGTAACCATGTGACGGATCAGGACCGAATTGAGTTTCACCAGCAGGGATTGGATACACAGGGTAATTGACACCGTTATAAGGATTTGTTTCATTGCCCGTTAATCCTTTCACATCCTTTCGCCCTGCGCCACCAGCCGCAACCGGCAAACTTAAATATCCCAGCATATGATCAAAGGAGCGATTTTCCATCATTAGTACCACAACGTGCTTAATATTTTGCATGGTTGCAGGGTGCGAAAAATCAATCGAGGGATCTGGCGTCTTGTTTCCTAAAAAAGGCCAACCTGCACCCCGATGCACTGCTTCGGGAAAAGGATCTAACAGCCCCTTACTTACTTCATAGTTGATTGTAAAGTTTGATGGGTCCGATTTATCGAGCGAGATAATATTAAATTGCCCGTTTTGACCAAGCAGCCAGGTACTGCCCATGCTAACGAATTTCGCTTGTATGTTGGGGTCTCTTAGCTTCGTATAAATCTTGAGCAACAATCGTCGTCTGAATGCTCCACCAAAATCATGAGCCTGGGTCGTTTCAAAATTAACGGTGATATACTTATGCAGCCCATCGATCAACTTTTCCTCATCAACAATGCCATAAAACTGATCTAACCATGACAGGTAATTAAGATAACCCCGTTGAGTGCCCTCATATGTCCTCCGGTCGAGGTTTAATTTGATACTGACTGTAAACTTTTTGACATCCATGTTCAGTCCGGGCAAAACGTTCAATATCTCCTCCGGACCAACCGTTTCGAAATCAATTTTTATGGTTATTGGCTCGGGGGCTGTGGGGTTAACACTTACGGTGATAGACTTACTATTGACATCATTGAAATAAAATCCTGAAGAGAGTTTTTCAAGATTTGTATCAGACAACTCTTTATACCCAACGATTGTTTGTCCATTTACAAACTGGTTCTCCAGTTGGTGAATAAAAAGCCTGCTTTCCGGTTGATCATCATTCGCTGCTCCGTAGCGATGGTGCAAACGCAGCTTGAACAATGGTTCATCTGTACGAAGATTTAATAGCTCATCAAATTTCTTTTGCAGGAAATCCCACTTGATTACTTTCTTAACCGGTATTACACTGTTATCCGTATTCAGTGGAGGTATAAGCGTTTTGGGTGCAGGATGAAAAAGAGGCTCCGCATTTAAGTTCATACAACTATTGAAACTGATTTTTGCATTGCGTAGCTCAATTCCTTTTTTTCCTAACTCCTGGAAAAATCGTTGCTTTTGTGAAGGCTCCTGTTCTTCGTTATACGCTGCCTGAAGTCGGTTAAACTCCACCGTTACTTTCTCAACCTTTCGATAATCAATAACACATACATCCGGTATCCCCGAAACGGTATCCCTGGGCGGAGGAGGTGGAGGTGGAATAACTATCGGGGGGTTCGCAATACAGTGGGTCAGTGAACTTCTTGCCTGGCTTACTTCTCTTTCTTTTGCTCCTACCAATAATTGATAGCGCGGTTTGTCTGACGGATCTGCTTCTACCAACGACTGACGAAGAATGCCCAACTCGGTAACCAATCTATTTAAGCGGTTCTGGACAGGGATACAACCTTCTGGAATTTGTTGCGGCATTGTAATTGAATTTTAGTCAGGTTTTTAAAATATGATTTGATCGATTGGCACGGCTTGACCGCATCGGGAATGGATTGGCGCTTGCTAACGCATCCTTTTTACTGGCTTCTGTTGTCAAGCGCATTCTGTTGGGGAGAATCGAGAAAAACAACGGGTTGGGAGAAACCCGGATTGTCAACGAGGTTATCGAATCGACCGTTGACCGTTACATTCTAATTTGCAGTTACGAGAAGAGTTTATGATTGGTTGCTTTGTAAAAAAAATCACTTCATTCATTGGAAGATGTATCACTATTTATTGTAGAAGAAAAAAATTACTATCGGTCAAAAGTTTAAATAATACGAGTGTTTGCAATCGCTCATCCTCACCATACCTATCTCAATAAAAAAAAGCGTTGAACGACTCAACGCTTTTTTTTGTATGAAAAGACCAGCAGTATTGCCGGTTTTGCTACCATCGCCCCCGAATGATAGCAAAAAATTGAATGATGTTATCGAAATGCCGGACTAGTGATTTTCTGAAGCAGAAATGCTGTGGCCACTATTGTAGCAAATTCACTATCCAAACTAGCCAGTGCCGTTTCGTGTACAAGCTGTGCAGGATAATTTTTCCCATCGGGTCCTCTTCTGTTAAATGTTGCAGTGGCATCTGAAACGACGAATGTATCAAAGCCAAGATTTCCCGCCATTCTTGTTGTTGTCGATACACAATGATCAGTTGTCAACCCTGCAATAACGATGGTGTTTATTTTGTGCTCCTGAAGGAGGTCATATAGTCCCGTGCCGATAAAGCCACTGTTAACACTTTTCTCGATCACAGTCTCATCGTTTATGGGTTTTAAATTTTGTTTGAACTCGTTGCCGGGATTGGATTTGTTTAGTAAGGATACTGGATTGGAGGAACAATGCTTGAGATGAAAGACAGGAAGATTGCTTTGGCGCCATAGATGCAACAATCCGGCAGCATTTTCTTCAGCAAAAAAATTATTCCTTTCGGATCCCCAATAAGATATGGTATCAAAGCCCTGTTGAAAGTCTACCAGCAACAGTGCAGGCCGTGTCAATCGAATCACTGGCTTTCGAATTTTTGTTTTGAATTTTCCATCAGTTCTATCACAACAGTTGTTCAAAATATCCACCAATCTGGCGTTGACGATCCACAAATTGCAATTCCAAAATCCAATGCCGTTCCTCACCATTTGCATCACGTAGGAAAATATCATTGTCATTTTGTGGGTGAATATCTAATTCAAGGCTTGTTGGATCGATAGGTTGCTCATGAGGATACTTTCCAACAATATGTCCGGCGATCATTCCGCCAAACTCCCAACCGTATTCCCTTGCTTTATCAACTGCAAATTGAAAAACTTTCGACGCAGGTGCAGATTGCTGTAAACGCAACCAGGCCTGGATTTCATACCACGCAGATTCGACATCATTTTTCAATTTCTTTTTCACGGGATCATTGCCCAGAACGTATGTTCTGCCAAGGTCGGCTTCATAGCCATCTACCGTCGGACCAAAATCTATAAAAAGTATGTCGTCGGGCTGAATCACGCGGTCGGGCGGATTCTCCGGGTAAGTGGCGAGTGTATTTAGTCCAGTCCTCACAATTTTTTTGTGCCAGTGATCGGTAATACCAAATTTATCGAAGGCAAGCTCAGTGACTTCGGCTGCAAGCCGGGCTTCTGATTTGCCCGCCACGATGAGTTTGCTATTTTCAACTGCTTCAAGTAATTGTGTAGTGATTAACTCGGCGTGAGCGAGTTTGCTTTTTGTCATTTCATTTTTATTAACTGGCACAAAAGAAATGAAAGCAAGTAAGTCAAAAGTTAATCTACATTAAGTTGACGAAGTTTTTTCTTGAGGCTGCTTAAAAACGGTGGAGTAATTCCCAGGTAAGATGCGATATCTTTTTGCGAAAATCGCTTGTTCGCGTAGGGCTTTTTCTGAATGAAAAGTTTATACCGCTCCTCCGCGGTTGAAGACAGCATGGAATTGATTTGTTCTTTTTGCGAAATGTAGGCGTTCTGAAAAAGGATCCGGAAGAATCGTTCGAATTTCGGAACGTTTTGATATAACAGCTCAAGGTTAATTTTACTGATTTGAAGAACCTCGGTAGCTTCGATTGCTTTAATGGTTGACTTGGATGCGGTCGCGGTAAAGAAGCTGTAGAGATCATCGGCCCACCACTCCTCGATTAAAAAATCGACGATATGCTCATTTCCATTTTCGTTGATGTAATAAGTTTTCAAGCAACCGTGGGTAATAAAGCTCACATGGCGACAAACGTCACCTTCGCGTAAAAGATATTCGCCTGCTTCTAATGATTTAGATTGCAATAGTGGAATCAGAAAATCAATTTCATCCGGCAAAAGTTGGATTGATCTATTGATATTAAAAAGCAGAATGTCTACATCCATATACTTGCGGTTATTGCTACTAGAGGTATTGGTCTGGCTACTTAAATCGCATTTATTAAAAAGTTATCCCGGCCCGAGCGCAAAATATAAAAGGAGCATTACAGGAAGAAATCCAATCACAACAGAAAGAAGTGTTCTTGCATTTACCGGCAGGCGAAATGATTTCAAAATGAAATAACATCCAACCGGAATAATCCAAAAGCATAAACTGAAAAACAACCAATTTACTGTTTCAGAGTTGAACATTAAGAATCTAAAAGAATAAGTTTTTTCGTCAACATAAAAAAGGACGCCGGTCAACACCAATGCGACGATGGCAAAAAGAAAAAATATTTGATAGTCTTTCGTAAGCATGTTGATTGTCAAATGTATTTATAATACCGCCGGCGATGGACTGATTAATTGACAAGTTTAGGACTTTGAACCCTTCTACCCGGTTCGAAACTGAAGCGGTTCCGAACCTCAAACGTAAACTACACAAAATCAACACATTAATTTTTTAGAATTCGGCAGAAAGGTTTCAATGACCAATGACGCCATTTGGGA
Source organism: Chitinophagaceae bacterium (assembly GCA_014379515.1). Lineage (GTDB taxonomy): Bacteria > Bacteroidota > Bacteroidia > Chitinophagales > Chitinophagaceae > Endoryza. Next base: position 193 of record JACMLR010000256.1, on the reverse strand, counting down.
TTAATCAAATCTTTCGCCCGTACAACCTGGCTTACGCCCATCCGTATACGATCCTGCACGTTGGGTCTCGGATCCATCAGATTCATTACCTTGGACACCCCAATTTATTCTGTATTCTGTATTCTGTATTCTGTATTCTGTATTCTGTATTCTGTATTCTGTATTCTGTATTCTGTATTCTGTATTCTGTATT
>JACMLR010000028.1 GCA_014379515.1 Chitinophagaceae bacterium | reverse complement strand
TGGCCGGAAAACTGGGCCACATGGATCCCGAAATGATCCACACAGGAAGAGCATCCAAGGAAACAGATGTGTACGCCTTCGGGATCTTAGTGTTAGAAATGGTGTGTGGGAGGGCGCCGTTGCAATATATTCCGGGTGTGGTCGAACCCAGAAATTATGTGGATGATGCGTTGCTGGACAAGGTCTGGCGTGCACATGAAGCTGGGAGAATCTCGACAGTGGTAGATCCAAGACTGCTCGAACAATCTGAAGCATTGAAATCTGAAGAGTTGGTGATGCTGCAAATCGACACTTTGCACTTGGGTCTTCGATGCTGCCTTCCGAATCCGAGTGAGCGACCGTCCATCCAACAGGTGAAGCATGAATTGATCATGATTCAGTCAGGCAAGGTGGACGGAGCAGCGGAGCTGCCTCGGATTTTACCAGCTGCCAACCGCGGTCCACACAGTCAGTATAGATTCATTCCCCGATCGTCTCCGACATCGTTGGATGTCACTCCGACACATCGATTCCAAAAATCGCCTTGCCGGAAGATTTCAATGGTACATCCGGTCGCGGCGATGGTTTACCCAATATTTTAAAATCTTTCGCATCTTTTAATTTCGGTGCTTGGGGTACAGGTAAAGCAGCTGCTTTTTCTGCCAACGCTGCATAGCTCACCGACTTGCCCGACGGTTTGTGAAACACTTTCGCTGCAGATGCATAACACTCTCCCGAAGGCACTCCCCATCCTTCGCTTGCTACAGCAATGAGCATCTCTCTCCCGGACGCACCCACCTTGCGCAGGTTTTCGTATTCCGATCGTACCGACATTGAGCCACCGGCAAATTGCATCTCCCCAAATTTCTTTTCACCGCCGGATTGCTTAATCGTTACCTGGTCGAGCGATACCTCCAGTTCCTCTGCAATAATTGCGGGGATCGATTGATACACACCCTGGCCAATCTCCGGTTTTGTATTGTAGATGATAATCGTTCCATTTTTTTCGATCACCACATAAGGTGTCAATTCAAACGACTCGCCGGCAAAGCTGAGATTCGCCACTTGTCGGGCTTCGTGTGCTTTACTTGAAAGTCCCAGCACCAGGCCCGCTCCTGCCAGTCCGCTGAGGGAAATGAATTTTCGTCTATTTAAGGCTAGCTGTTTCATGTTTGATTGTTTTAGTCATCGCGAGGGCGATAATCGCCTCAGCGATGACGCCCGAAGCGATCAAGGTCTAAAAGGTTTCTGTTGCAGGTCGCCAGCAGCAAGGTGGATGGCGCTTCGAATCCGCGTATAGGTACCACAGCGACAAAGATTGCCCTGCATTGCTGAATCGATATCTGCGTCGGTTGGTTTCGGAATGCGTTTCAGTAATGCAACCGCGCTCATGATTTGTCCAGATTGACAATAACCGCATTGCGGTACTTGCATTGCGATCCAGGCTTTTTGTATTGCATGATCCACATTCTCAGAAATACCTTCTATCGTGGTAATTTTTTTACCCGCGGCGGATGCAATCGGATAACTACATGATCGTATCGGATTACCATCGAGATGAACCGTGCAGGCGCCGCATTGCGCCATTCCGCAACCGAACTTTGTACCGGTTAAGCCGACAAAATCGCGCAAGACCCAAAGCAAGGGCATAGCCGCATCGACTTCAACTTTATGAATCGCATTATTGACAGACAATTCGTAACTGGGCATGAGAGGGAGTTTTTGGTAGTCTGAAGTTAAGGCTGTTTTGGGATGATTGCGAGGCCGTTGGTGGAAATCACCTTCGCTTTACATCACGGAGCCGGGCGACTCCATCCCTAAAAGAGGAATTTTGCAAATGGAAATGTTATCGAATCAGAAGCGTTCACCAGGTTCTTAAACCGTTTGCGATCCTGGATTATTCGAGTTGGCGTCCCACCTATTACTGCACTTCAACCTCGATCATTACCGATACACCATTCCCTTCTTGCGAGTTGATATCCAATTTCCCCTTCAAAAACTCCACCCTGTGACGGATATTCAACCACCCGATACCTTTCGATACATCCATAGATGCGGGATCAAAACCTTTTCCATCATCTTCAACCGTTACGCTGAGTGTACTATTGGTTTTGCTTAGTTGTACAATGGAACGGGTGGCCGCGCCATGCTTCATCGTGTTGTTCAGCAACTCCTGGACGATTCGGTAAATGGTGATTCCTGTAGTTTGATCGATCGTGGATGCCTGCATGTTGATTGATTGGTAATCGACCAGTAAGGCACCGGATTGTGTTATGTCGTTGCATAAGTCCTTTAAAGCGGTCTCGAGTCCAAACTTCACGAGGGTTTCGGGCATCATATTGTGTGCCACTCGACGCATTTCCTGGATGGAACTGTCGAGCATATCGATACTGCGATCAAAGGCTTTGGAATTTTCCGGCGTCATCATCACGTTGCCTTTGATGCTGTTCATTGAGTATTTGATACCACTTAACATTCCGCCCAGTCCATCGTGCAGATCTTTTGCAAGCCGTGTCCTTTCCTGTTCTTCGCCTTTCAATACCGCTTGGGTGGCAGATAATTTTTCCCGTGCTTCTAATTCGGTAATGCGTTGCTGATGCAGTTTCTTCTTGTGGTAATAGTTTCGATAAGCGAATAAAAAAATCAGGAGTAGCATAGAGGCCGAACCAATGAGTACGTAGTTTAAAAATTGCTTCTTGTCCAGCTCGGATTGTTGCAGCACGATCTGCTTATCCTTTTTGGCCGACTCATATTTTTTCTCGAGTCCGGTAGTAGTTTTCACGACCTGGTCGTTTAATATCGCAGCCTGAAGAGAATCGGCCTGCTGTCGTGCACGTAGGGAGGTTTTATAATCGCCATCTTTTGCCGCGATATAAGATTGTACGATATAAATATTTTTCAACTCTTCGGTGAGACTATCCCTGATAGCGATATTCAGTGCTTCATTAACATAGCGATTCGCTGCGGCATTATTGTTCATGAAGTAATTTGCATAGGCGAGGAAGTTGAAGGAGCTGGCAAGTAATTGATTGCTCTGTAATTCTTTCGCCATTGAAAGTGCTTTCTCAGAAATGGTCAACATCTCTGCAAACTCAACGCGGTTCGCATAATTTTCGGCCATGAATCCATAAATGCTGGCCTCTGCATATTTATCGTTCTTCGCGATGGACACTGCTATTGCTCTTTTGAAATAATAAACGGCGCTATCTGTACTATTGATCGATGCATGGCTCTGGCCCACACTTGCCAGTGCACGGTTTGGATAATCCAATTTTGATTTGTCGGTGTGGTTAAGAGCAAGATGATTGTAATAAATCGATTTATTGAATTGCTTGAGGTTATAGTATGCCGTTGCCAGCGCAGCATACATGGGTGCCATCTTATTGGTGAATCCTTTTCGTTCTATAATTTCCAACGCCTGCAAATTATTTTCAAGTTGCTTTTCATACTCACCCATATATTGATACACGAATGCCGTGTTCACCAATATATTCACAACGAAGCCCGAATCTTTTAGTGCAGTGGCAGTCGCTAAAGCATCATTGCTTTGTTGCATTGCAAGATCATATTCCCCTTTGGTAAATGAAACAATCGCGCTTTGAGCATAGTAGTGGTATAAGCCGAGTGTAAATTTGAGTTGCGTCGCTAATTGCCTTGCATGTTCGAGGTACAACCTTGATGTGTCCTGGTTAATGGTTTCATAGTTATCAGCGATCCGTAATAACAACATCACCTTGGATGTGTCTTCTTTGGCTGATGGAAGTTTTCGTAAAAGGCTATCGCGTTTTTCCCATTGCGCGTGTACGGGCATCAGTAAAAAGACTGAAACGACAAGAAGAAGAATTATCCTCATACGGTGAAGCAGATGATTAAACCTGGTATACAAATAAACAATGGCAACCGTCCATCCCAGCTCCCCTTTTCCCATGAATTTTACTGCTTCGCTAAATATCATGCTTTTGAGGGATAGTATCACAATTGCTTGAACTATACTTTCATCCCATATTAAAAATACTACCATGAAGCATTTTCTTTGCACGATCGTCGCGTTCATCTTTTTGGCACCAGTCCTGCTAGCACAACGAACTCCTGTTACAAAAAAAACGATTGATACAACAAAAGCACAAACGATAAAGCTGTCGCCGCCAAATACTGCCGTTCGAAGAACAGCTACACCTGCAACTTCCGCGATTGATGCCAACGCACTGTTACCGGATATTAAACTTGTTTCCTTTACAATCAAATACGTAAGCAGCCAGGAAATGAATGGGGAACTCAGGCACAGCTACGAGATCGCGTATCTTTTAAAAAATGAAGGCAATGTTGCAGTCTCTGCAGATTCGATCGGCATGCAAGGGTTTATCAGCTATCAAACACCTGTTGCGGCTACCAGTCCTGCGTGTGGGGCTTTGATCAATCAAACATCAGGGCTAATACTCGCTCCAGGAGCGACGCATAAAGGATTATACAGATGTACGTCGCCGGTTGATAAGCTCAACAACCCTGTATATATATTATACGTCGATTACCCGAACCTTGTACGCGAGCTCAACGAACAAAATAACAAATTGCAATTACCGATTACCTTTTAGCTACTGAAAAAACTTACACGTTTTTGTTTGTTACTGGCAGCTCTTTTCTGCTGCGCGATCATATTCCCTCCAAAAGACTGTTTTGATATACCTGATTTTTAAGCAACCGCAGTAGTTTATGAAATCGGTCTGCGCTCGCGGAACTGCGCGTAATTCTCAACCACGTCCCAATCTCTTCCGTTGGTAACAATTCCTTGCTGGTAAGCGAGACCCAATCGGTTTCGAACCGCGCAAATCTTCTCCGGCTTTGTGAAGGAAATAAATATTGCTTTTTGATTTACGCGGTCTCTATTTTTCTAATTGATTATCCCGCCCCTCCGGGGCTGAGACTTCTCCATTTGCCAACGATGGGCTATCGCCCATCGCTATTATATTTTGTCTAAAGGCCCTTTCAGGGCGTATCAAAGGAGGCTCACAGGCTGATACGAACTCGTATAATCGATCTACTGTATAATCTTCGTAGGGATAGTGTACATTCCGAGGAGAGAACATTTGCCCCAGTTTTGTTTGCCGATGCAAAACCTTGTATTTGTCGTGAAGACTTTTTCACGGCGGTTAACTCCATTTAGTGAAATCAGAAAATTAATGAAGCCCAATTAATTGCCAGTTTCTGCTCTTTTCGGCAGGGCGGGTTCGCAGCACATTTAAACCGCGCCTGATTGCCAAAAAATGATTTTCAACGCTTGGAAAAAAATCTTAATAAAAAGATTGCTTCGAGTGATGACATCTACATCCCCACCACGATGAGTCTGGTATCTGACTGCTTTTTCAACACCATATATCCTTGACTAAAGCCGGGTGAACGAATCCCCGTTTTCAACATTCATTTTCCCATCCATTCCTTGAGATGCCGTTCCGGCAGGTTCGCCGCGGAAATAACAGACACACAAACCTAACTGTAATGAAAAAATTGTACATGCTGCTGGCACTTCTGGCCAGCTTGTTAGTTGTTCTCCCCGAGCATGCATCTGCACAAACTTATCCCGAAATTGAACCAAACAATTCGTTTAGTACCGCAACACTACTGAAGCGTTATCCTGATACCCTTGTGGCAACAGTCAGTTCTATCGGAGGTATTGATTATTACAAGTTCGATTTGAGTTATTACATCAACACCCTACAGGCAAAAGCAGGTACACTGTCCGCTTATTTTGTCGTAACAAATAACGGCGCAACAGGGGATGTTCTTAAAGTTGAGCTTTTCAACGGGCTGCAGGGAGGTGGCCTGGTAACCACTGAAAACTTCAACAATATCGCCGCCGGGCAAACGGGCCAGGTACAACTACAGGCGTGTGGGAACGCCATAGATGACTACTACCTTGCAGTTTCCACTGCGGGAAATTTTAGTTATAGGATGATCTGGTATTTTTCAGATGCTAATCCGAACTCAGAACCGAATAACACACGCGCGACTGCGACAACAATTCCTTACTCTCCCCTACCCGACTACCGAGAGGCCATTCAATACCGCTATCGCGGGAACCCTGATACTGACACCGTCGATTATTTCAAAACCGTACTCCCGGCAGGTAACTACCAGGGTGTATCGTTGAACATAAAAGCAAAAAACAATAGTTGTCTCAATGGACAGTGGATACAATATGCTGCGTATAAAAATTCTGAAATAACACCGTTTCAAACTGGTTATGTCGGAAACAGTCCAACCATTCCAATGTTTACCGAAGCATCAACTTCGGTTTCCCTTGCTGACTTTAACGAGGGAGATGAGGTTTTTGTAAAGGTGTGGTCAGTCGTCGCGTTTGGATATGAATTGAGTTTTTCAGAAGAAGAAATTGTGTTTGAAGAGGAATACAATGATATAGATTATGAAGGGTATTCTTCCATGATCCTCGATGAAAACGTGGTAGTAGTTGCACAAGTTGGATATCATGTTCGTGAAAATGGAGAAGAGCTTTATGATGAAGAAGGAGATCCCGTAATTGACAACTACGATACTTACGACATCAACATGTCGGCAGATGGTGAGCTGGTGCTTTATGTATCTGGTTTGAATAACGACTGTGGAAATGGTTTGTATTATGACATACTGGATGAGTGGGGCAGCTCAATTTCTAACCAGGATTATAAAGAACTGCTAAGCTGGAATGGCGAATGCTTTGAAACAAAAAGCGCGGTTATCAGAATTGCCGCAGTAATGGCCGGAACTTATAAAATAAGAATTCACAATGGGAACTGGGGATACAATGACAGGATGAGCTATTCGTTCAAGTATCAAGTTGTACCGTATAATAGCGGTGGACAAACGGATCTCGAGCCGAACAACACACAAGGTCTTGCAAAACCGATCGTCGTTTCGCAAGTAAATAAAGGTTATGTACGTTTCATCTCCGAAAACACCGATGAGATCGATATGTATCGTACTACCATGGCAGCAGAAGCCAAGGTGACTGTCTATATGAAAGCTACCTATCGTGGTGAAAGTGCACCCGCCACCATTTACAATTCACTAACATTTTTTACTAATACAAGTTCCTTTACACGGCGCATTCCTTTAAACCGACCTGTTGCCAGTATGGTGAAAGGAACGGTTTACCTGGATACGTTCTCCATTGCAGCTGTACCGCAAGGCCAGGCATTATTCTATTTGTATTCCGACGAACCCTACGAATACGAGTTTCGGTACGAGATTGAAGAAGTGATTATCGGCCCAAATGACACCGAGCCAAATAATACAATTGTTCAGGCACAACCGATTTTAATAACAGATACCACCTACGGAAGAATTGGATATGTTGTTAACGGCCTTGGGGATCAAAATGATTATTTCCGTTCTGTTATTCCTGCAGATGGAACTGTCAAAATATTTATTAAAGCCACGAACCGGGGGGATGCGGCCCAAATAGGGTTTGATTGGCTAGATTTCACGGTTTTCGACGGACGTGGTTCCGGCGGTACAATCTTCAATAAGCATCTTAACAACAATAACAACATCCCACTTGGTGCAACGGTATATGACACTATAACCGTTTGTGGATTGGCTGCAGATACTATTTATTTCCGTGTGAATAGTTATCAAAAATTCACCTACGATTTCCGGTTTCAGTCAATTCAAAATACCGTTAATAACAGCACCGAGCCGGATAACAATTTTGCGCAGGCGTTAAAACTTAAAGCAAATCGAACATATTCCGGAACGGTCGGATATTGGAAAAGAAATGTAGCCGATGGTTTGGATTACTACAAAGCATCATTTGGTAGTAAAGACACATTACGCCTCGCCGTGAAAGCAACCAACTACGGATGCGCTCCTGCAGGTCTTCGAATTATTTTATTTAATAAGCAACAGTCTCAACTATTCAGCCGCTTTCTTAATAACAACGCAGCGGTCGCGATCGGTGCAGAAGTGACCGAAAACATTAGCATACCTATTGTTGCGCCCGATTCAATATATGTGCGGTTTGAATCATCTACTGCTTTTCAATATGAGTTTACCACAGGACCGCTAGTACCTTCATCGTTTTATACACTCTCAGGAGATACGACGGTATGTTTTGGTACCCAAACCTATCGGGCGCATAACATAACCGACTCGGGATTTGTCTACAACTGGTCGCTGCCGCAGGGTGGGGGAACACTAACGTTTACAGATAGTGTTGCAACCGTAACCTGGTCACAGGCGGGGAATCGCATTGTACAACTCGTCCTCAGCAACAGTGCGGGCAATTCGGAAGCAAGACAATTACGGGTGATAGTCAACAATGATGTACCAACACAAATCCCTGTCGCATACAATTTCTCCAGGATGTTGAGTACGAATTCACTTCCTCCCGGCGCAACAGTGCAATGGTTCCGAAACAATATAGCAATAGCAGGAGCAACAGATACCTCGTATTATGCTGCCGACGGTGGCGCGTTTAGCGTGAAATTTATAAATGATTGCGGTACTGGTCCTGTCTCAAATGCGATAACATTTGCGAATCCTGCATCGCCGCAAACAATTACAATTCCTAGCCGTACACCTATCACAATGACCCCGAATCTGGCGCTGTCACTTAATGCCACAGCGAGCTCGGGCATGCGGATTTTCTACCAGAAAATCAGCGGACCTGCAACACTTACGAACGACACTATACAGGTTACAGGTGTTGGAACAATCGTCATAAAAGCCTATCAGCCGGGTGATGATGTATTCAGTCCGGCAGCAAATAAATTCGATACGATAATAATTGTAAAAGGACCGCAAGCCATTACATTTGATTCAATTGAAAACAAAATTTTCACTGATCCTCCATTTGTTTTAGGTGCAAGTTCTTCTTCTGAACTTACTGTTGCATACACTTCGCCGACCAATAATGCTACCTATCATAATGGAAAACTCACACTAACGGGTGCGGGTGTTGTTACCATTCGTGCATCACAGGATGGTAACGGCAATTATTTTGCTGCAACACCTGTCAATAGAAGTTTT
>JACMLR010000255.1 GCA_014379515.1 Chitinophagaceae bacterium | reverse complement strand
GGGCCATTGATCTCCAATGTAGAACCACTTGGTGACCCGGTACCATAACTGCGCGTTTCATCCACTGCGTTCGACCCGTTATTCCACTCATTATTGTCGATCAGCTTCCATGCATCAACGGTCAGGTCGGTCACACCGATAAATAAATTATCAGCAGGTGCACCCATCGCGAATGCTGGAAAGACATTCGGCGGAGTCCAGCCGGCGCCAGTTCCACCACCAACAAAACCCATTCGTCCGTTCCTGATGTCATACTTCATTGTAGTTCTGTCGATCGAAACACGATAAACGCCAGCTGTGGCAACAGTAAATTCTGGTCCGTTTGCAACGAGTGTGCCGGCAGTGCCTCCATAGTTTACGTCCCATGAACGACCCTGTGTAACTTTAAACTTCGCGCCAGCTGGTAAATAGATATAGGTATAATACAGCTTATTTAACACTGCTGGTCGAAGATCACGAATCAGTTCAGGTGCAGTTGGCGGATCCCAGTTTGCGCCGTTGCCGGTTGCAGCCTGGTAATCGCCGGGAAGATAGAAGCGAAGAATCGGGACATAGCTTTTTATCATCACACTGAAAAGGTTCGAGTATGAAATCGCACCTTGCGCAGTTGTTGCTTTAACGCGATAATCTATTTTACCTGTGTTGCCGCCTGGGACACCAGAACTGAGTGCCGTTTCATTTATCTCTCCCTGTGTTATTCCCTTTGAATACAATTGGCTGCCAACTGCAATGTCTTTTGGATTCGCAAAATTTTTGCCTGCTGAATCATACTGGATCATGTAGTTGATTGTTCCGCTATATCCAGGAAATGATGGCGTCCATGAGAATGTCAATGCGTTTTGACCAGCAGTCGCCAGTGCAGGCTCAACGGAGATTTGATTACTTGTTAGTTTAGACGGATCACTGTAGGGTGTGAACTTCACAGTAACAACGTTCGATTCATATCGCTCGTTATTGTTTGCGTAAGATGAAACAACCCGTACATCCATTGTAATTGGAACTCCCAATGAAAACCCGTTGTTCAATAAAATAGCATTGATCTCTCTCCCGGTAAAACCAGTACCCAAATCGCCACTTATTTCCTTAACAGTTTTCTTTGCAAAATTTCTTCCAGTAGAATCGATCTCCAATAGGAATTTATAATTGCTGGTGTCGGTGGAATAATTTGGATCCGACCAAATAAATGACACGACATTGCTATTTGAATCTGCTATTGTTGGTGCAACGTCTGTTTTAGAGGCAGTCAGCGTCACTGGTGCACCGCTTTCATAAAATGGTAGCTCGTCGACTTTTGTACAAGCCGCAACCATCGATGCAATCCCGATGAGTAAAACGAAAAGACTTTTTATAGCTCTCATAAATTTGTATTAGCTGTGAGTTATATTTTGGTTATGGTGAATCTTCCCAGCTGGAAATCGACCCGTACTTTGTAAGTACCGCTGGTTGCAGGAACCTTGATATCCTCGCCACCTCGTCTTAAAATATCGCCATCGGGGTTGTTACCATTTTTTGCTCCGTCGAATGCATATTTATCACCCCAATCACCATTAAGTGGCAGGAAGAGAATTGACTTACCACCATTCAGTGCGATCGTGATCTCGTATACAGTTTCGCTGATCTTAGTAAACTCTTGTGAGGGAACTGGTACCGGGTTATTCCAACCTGTAGCATCATCGCCTGGAGTACCATTGCCGATGATATACAATTTGCCCGTAGTCGGTAATGCCACTTTCGGCGGTGGCGTAAACGGAGTCGCAGTGAATTTGAAAACTTCAGAAGTGAGTTTTGCAGCTTCTGCGGTCCCAAGCGATGAACTAATCCGTGCTTCGAAAGTGTATTGACGCCCTGTTTTCACCTGCAACGTATTTCCCATAATGCTATTAAGCTCACGTTCCGTATAGCTTTTCGAAAGCTCTTTCGTAATAGTGGTTACATACTTGTTTGCGCTGCTAAAATTTGCGCCCAGTGTGTCGAGTTCGAAGGTATACTTAACATCGTGCGAGCTTACGCCTGTTGTGAGCTCATACTCAGGGTTGGTCCAGTTAAACGTTATCGCAGTTTGATCCTCATTACCCGGTGTTAAACTAACCGCAGTTTTTGTAGCAGTAAGAACAGGCGCATCTCCGCCCTCAAGAAAGACTCGATTTTCATCCTTATCACATCCGGTGATCATCAGTAGGGATGCCACAGTATAAACAAGGAGTTTGAAATATTTTTTCATACAAAGCTGTTTATAAGAATGATTAATAATTTGGATTTTGTTTGATGTTTGGATTAGCACCAACTTCTGTTGCAGGAATTGGATACAAACGGAGATAAGTTGCAACGCCCGTTCCATTCTTCACACCACCTTTCCATGGCCATAGATATGAAGCATCCGTAAATCGATTGTATCGAATCAGGTCAGTACGACGGAACGCTTCCCAGTATAGTTCACGTCCTCTTTCATCCAAAATCAAATCAAGCGTTAACGACGCAGAACTGATATTACCGTTAGTATTACCATAAGCACGTTGACGAAGCGTGTTGAAATAAGTGGTGGCTTCAATAAGATTCCCGTCAACGCCGCTGCGTTTTACAGCTTCTGCGAAGATTAAATACATTTCAGCAAGTCTGAAGACAGGGAAATCAATATCAGAAAAAGTTCTATCCGGATCTTTCCCAAAACCGCCGGCCTGTGTCCGATTCCGATACTTCGTTACACCAAAGCCATCTTTGAATTCGCTTTGATTTTCAATTTCAATGTTATGCTGAAAAAATTGCGCACGCTTGTCAGCAGTGCCGTTGAAATCAGGAAACAACAATGGGAGACTTTTAGTTGAGCGTATACCGGACCAATTCGTCAAACCAGAAAATGCCACATCCATATTACCACCAACAGAAGCATTTACAAGGAAGGTGGTACCGCCAAAATTCTTAGTTGACAAACCATCATAATTCAATGTCCAGATGAATTCCGTATTGTTCTTATTATTATCTGCGAGCATCAATTGTTTATAGTCCGGGATCAATGTATATCCCGCCTGAATAACCTTTTTAGAGTACAGTATTGCATCATTCCAATTAGCTACTCCGCTATAAACCTGTGAGTTCAGGTAAATCCTCGCAAGCAACGCCCATACCGCGCCTTTGTCGGCACGTCCATATGGATTAGATCTTGCATCGGCCATTGAGGGTTCAATTGCTTTTAGTTCACCAGTGATGTAATTGAACAGTTCGGCACGAGTAATCTGAAGCGGTTTTGCTGAAGCTCCTATCGGTGTTTCTTCATTTACAAAACCCGGATTACCGAATAAATCCATCAATACCCAATATTGAAAAGAGCGAACGAAACGCGCTTCCAGGGCCATGCGACGAATATTATCTGCAGCACTTCCAGTTATTGCGCGTGACGCTAATTTCTCATCAGTACTTTCACGGATGAATTCATTACATAGTGTGATTACGTAAAAGCAACGGCTGTAAAGACCGATCAGCATTGGATTGTTTGCACTCCAGTTCATGTTGTGGAAATCCTGGATACCAGGGTCATTCCAGGCAACAACAGCTTCATCAGTACTTAGTTCCTGGGCTTTCCAAAACAAGCGGAGGAAATCAGATGTTCCTTCGTCAATTCCGGCTACATCACCGCTTCCTGCGGGACCAGCATTTCCGGTAAGTGCCATCGAGCCATACACTTTTGCAAGGACTTGTATATAGCCGGCTTCATTTGTATATAATTGTTCAGATGTTACGGAACGTGGTGGAAAAAGATCGAGCTTCTTACAACCAGTAACGGCAACTACCAGTAGTAACAGCACCGAACCGTATTTGAATAGCTTATTCATATTGCAATGATTTTCGTTTTTTAGAAATCGAGGTTAATTCCCAATACAAACATTCTTGGGCGTGGATAAAGGTTGTTATCGATACCACCGTTCAATTCAGGATCCAGTCCTTTATACTTTGTGATTACAAATGCATTTTGAACGTTAGCACTTACACGCATCCGAACTCCAGTATAGATCTCACCTGCATCATACCCGATATTAATATTATCCATACGAAGGAAAGAGGCATTTTGTACATAGTAGTCTGAAAAATACTGGTTGTTTGTAAAACGAGTATCCAGGTAATTTGTTGAAGCATTCACGATCCAACCAAGTGGGTTGATGATTTGGCGAAGCGCTCCCAGGTTACTTTGAACGTTGTTGTAGATGTAATTGTCAACGCTAACACGTGCAACAAATCCACCTGTCCATTTCTTAAATGTAAAATTGCTGGTAAAGCCCATATAGACCGGCGCGTTTGGACCTTTGTAACGATAAAGATCTTCGTTATTAATTTGACCATCGCGATTCAGATCTTCGTATAAACCTTCAATTGGGTTGCCCGACTCGTCATACACCTGCTTTTGCACGTAGAAACTTGCAGGACGATAACCCACAGAGTGGATTTGGATTGTACTACCAGTACCACCCTGGATTCCACCAACAAGGTTCCCCTTAAATGCGCCGAGAGAATCCGGCTCAAGCAACAAGTTGGTTATTTCAGGTTTCGCATAAGTAATATTGAAACCGAATTCCCACGTGAAGTTGCGGGACTGCACCGGGATTGTATTCAACGTGAACTCAACACCGCGACTCTCGATATTGCCGACGTTAGTACGAAGCAAATTGCTGAAGTTAGTACCAAGCTTGATCGGCACAACTGCAAGCAGATCTTCTGTTTTTCTAAAAAATACGTCCAACGAACCATTGATCCTGTTATTGAAAAAACCGAAGTCAATTGCGGCATTAATATTAGTAGTTGTTTCCCAACGAAGATTTGGATCATATGCTGCAGGACGATACATATTATATACGCTATCACCAAGCTGATACTTCGCGCTATTGTTGCTGATCGAGTAACCAGGAAGGTATTCATAGAAACCAATTCCATCCTGTTGACCGGTAACGCCATAACCAACACGGAATTTCAGGTCGGAAATAACATTGGATTCTGCAAGGAATTTTTCTTCGCTAATGCGCCATGCCAATGCAGCAGATGGGAAGAAACCCCAACGGTCGTTTTTATTATACTTTGATGAACCATCCGTTCTCGCACTTAACGTTAGCACATATTTGTTTGCCAATGTATAGTTCAATCGGCCGTAAACAGACTTCAACAAATATTCACTTGGGTAGGTATCGAAAGCAGGACGTGTATTTTCTCTTTCGGAACCATCATAACGGAAATCCGCATACGCATAGT
>JACMLR010000254.1 GCA_014379515.1 Chitinophagaceae bacterium | reverse complement strand
TGTGCTCTGTAGATAAACGAGTTGTCCCGGATAATGAGGTCATGATCGGCAAACATAAAAACGATAAAACGGAAGCACCGTGGCACACGTATTCTGAAAAACAAATCGAAGTATCGATAGAGATAGCAGCGTTATTGGTAAAAACATACGCGCTTGCTGATATTCTCGGGCATGAAGACATTTCTCCATTTCGAAAAAGTGATCCGGGTCCCGCTTTCCCAATGGGAAGTTTTCGATCAAGAGCGATCGGCCGAAAAGAAAATTCCTTAGATATTTATACAACAAGTACAGACGTAAATATTCGTGCGGGTTCTGGAACGCAATTTGTTCCCGTTGCGGATATGATGCCACCGCACACAAAGGTCCAGGTATTGAAACGAGAGGGCAACTGGAGTTTTGTTGAAGTGTTGCAAACCGTCGGCGGCCTCAACGATATTGAAGGTTGGGTTTTCAGCAAATACCTTGTGAAGTAATCTGCATTACTTTTTGCTTCGTGTGAACACCAGAAAATCCGTTTGAGGAATTTTGGAAACCCCGAGTTGACGCAACATGGTCACCAGTTGGCCACGATGATAGCTCCCATGGTTGAAGACTTGCATTAACAACGTTGTGATCGGAATTTTGAATGGCTCTCGTTTCGAGCTGTAATACATAATTACATGGTCCAGTGCAGCAGGTGATGCATTCGACACCCAATTCTCCCATAGCTTGTTTTGATGTAACAATGAAACGGAAACATCGCGGGTGCTTCCTTTGAAATTTACACTTGGAGCGATGATGCCTTCCTGCAGTTTCATTCGCTGCCACCAAATGCTTTCGGCATCCCACATATGCAATAATGTGCCACGCAGCGTGGGAAAACTGCTAAGTACCTCCTGTATCGTTTTTTCTTCCGGTAATGATTGAATACTACTAATGAGACAATTGTTTGCCCAACTATTGTATGCGGCCAATTGCTGAAACATTTCTTTCATGTCTGTCTGAATCTTTTAACGGGCAGGATTGCTATCTTGAATTCGGTATTTTTGCGCTTCGCTCAAATGAGCTTCCCGATAAATATCGGGACAAAAATATTACAATGGACAAAAGTTTTCCACTAACAGGATTTAGCTCTCTTGCAATTCATGCAGGCCATGAGACTGACCCGCGATACGCTCACCAGGTTCCAGTTTATGCAACTTCAACATTTGTTTTTGATGATGCAGAACAGGGAATGCGAAGGTTTAGTGGCGAAGAAAAAGGTTATATCTATAGTCGCTGGGGAAATCCAACTTTAGCTGAAGCAGAAGAAAAGATTGCAGCAATGGAAACTTTTTCCAGTGATATTAAAGTGAAAGGCATTCTGCATTCCTCCGGGATGGCAGCAATCAGCTCCCTGATGATCGCCACTTTAAAAACCGGTGATAAGGTCCTGTCGCATTATTCACTTTATGGTGGAACGCAAGAACTCTTTAACCGGGTGCTCCCACCGTTAGGCATGGCGGGAATTATTGCTGACTTGCGCGACCTGAACAAAGCAGAAGATGCATTGAGGGCAGACCCAGCAATAAGAATGATATATATTGAAACACCAGCAAATCCAACAATTCAGTGCGTCGACATAGCTGCATTGTGTGCGTTGGGAAAAAAATACGGCAAAATAATCGCTTGCGACAACACGTTCGCAACGCCTTATCTCCAACAACCTTTCTTACACGGCGCCGACTTTGTAGCGCATTCAACTACCAAATTTTTAAATGGTCATGGTACCGCAATCGGTGGAATTCTTCTTGGACGAGATGCTGAATTTATGAATGGCCATGCAACAAAGATTCACCGGATCCTGGGTGGTAACGGAAATCCCTTTGATGCATTCGTACTGATAAACGGAATGAAAACGCTGGAAGTAAGAATGGAGCGCCACTGCAGTAATGCAGTTGCTGTTGCAGATTTTCTTAATAAACATCCTGCGGTTGCGAACGTCAATTACAATGGTCTTGCTACACATCCTGACTATGCAGTTGCACAAAAACAAATGCGTCATCCGGGTGCGATGATGAGCATCGAACTAAAAGGCGGACTGAAGGCAGGTATCGCAATGATGAACAAACTCCAGCTGTGTACAAGAACCGTGTCGTTAGGAACATGCGATACATTGTTGTGTCACCCTGCGTCGATGACGCACTACGGTGTGCCAAAGGAACAACGTGAAGCTTCAGGAATAGGTGATGGGTTGATAAGAATGAGTATCGGCATGGAAAACATACAGGATATTCTCAGAGATCTTGATCAGTCACTGACTGTCTCACAATAAGTGATTTTATTAGATTAGAAACCATTACAACTCTAACATTATGGGAAAACGATTTCTTTCGCTATGGGCATTGCTTATTTTATGCTCGGTTGTTCAGTCCCAAGCTGTCGACAAACGATTTGCTGGTTTAGATACTGCATTCGCCCGCGTTTTGAAAGACTGGCATGCCGCGGGCTTTGCAGTTGCGGTTGTCGAGAAAAATAAAATAATATATGCAAAAGGTTTTGGCTATCGCGATGTTGAAAAGAAATTGTCCGTCACGCCAAATACATTATTCGCCATTGGATCGTGTACGAAAGCATTCACATCTTCGTTGATCGGGCTATTAGAAAAAGATGGTAAGGTTAATCTTGATAAACCAGTACGGACTTACCTACCCGAGCTTGAATTTTATAATAACGATCTGAACAATAGTATCACTTTGCGGGACATGATGTGTCACCGAACCGGTCTTCCTCGTCATGATTATGCATGGTATTTGTTCCCGACAACCCGGGACAGTTTGATACATCGTATTCGTTACCAGGAACCAACTTTTCCATTGAGATCGCAATATCAATATAATAACTTTATGTTTCTTGCCCAGGGTGTTGTTGCGGAAAAACTATTTAATAGCAAATGGGAAACACTGGTAAAGGAAAAATTCTTTGACCAACTGGGAATGACGACTTCAAATTTTTCTGTAACTGAAATGTCAAAAAGTAGTGATGCCGCCATTGGTTATTCCGTGAAAAAAGACAGCCTGATTCATAAACTCGACTATTTCAATATCGATGCCATGGGACCAGCTGGCAGTATCAATAGTAGCGTTTCGGAAATGGCGAATTGGGTTATTGCCTGGATCAACGGTGGCAAGTTTAATGGAAACCAGGTAATACCGGCTTCATATGTAAACCAGGCAATGAGTTCGCAAATGATTTCTTCTGCATCGCTTCCTGACAAGGAAGTACCGGATGTGTTTTTATCGACCTACGGATTTGGATGGGCGATGGCGGCTTATCGTGGCCACTACCGGGTGCAGCACGGCGGGAATATTGATGGATTCAGCGCCAACGTTTCGTTCTACCCAAGTGATAGCATTGGAATTATTGTACTATCAAATCAAAACAGTTCTGTAGTTCCCTCAGTCGTTCGCAATATAATTACAGATCGTGTATTGGGTTTGAAGAGAAATGATTGGAATACATTTAATAAAATCGCAGCCGACAAAGCGCGTGAAGCTGAGCGTAGTACTGCACAAAACGCAAATCCAAACCAAAAAAAGAACACCCCTCTTTCGCATCCGCTTACTTCATATGAAGGCCTTTACACCAATCCGGGCTATGGCGTTCTCGATGTTGAAGTTAAAAACGATTCAATATTTGCAAGTACAACATCTGACAAAATTTGGCTGCGCCATTTTCACTATGATATTTTTGAGCTTTTCGACGTCGATAAACGGACAGGTATTGATACATCTAACAAAGCAAATTCGAGGTTTCAATTTAATATGAATACTTCCGGTGATATTGAAAGTCTGTCCACCGATTTACAGCCTGGATTAAAACCGATTGTGTTTGAAAGAAGTGCAAAGAGTAAGTCTGTAAGCAGGGCCGATTTATCAAAATACGTTGGCGACTATGTTTTAAGCCCCACCGTAACAACTAAAATATATATCAAAGACGAAACGACATTATATGTTTTAGTACCTGGTCAACCCGATTACGAAACTGTTCCGATCGGAAATCATGAATTCAAACTAAAAACGCTCAACGGTTTTAGTGTAAGGTTTGACGTTGATTCAACAGGCACGGTTACAGGATTGAGTTTCGTTCAACCAAATGGAATTTTCAAGGCCATGAAAAAATAATCGAATTTATTAATTAAATGCCTTCGCATGAATCGATTCACTGCTCTCTTTTTTTTCATTACCATCGTTTCTTGTTCAGACCAGGATCGGTTTGATACCATCATTCGCAATGCAATGATTTATGATGGGAATGGCGGCGCTCCGTACAAAGCTGATTTGGGGATTAATTCAGATACTATCGCATTCATTGGCGACTTATCAAAGGCGAACGGAACTAAAGAAGTGAATGTGCAAGGAGCGGCTGTCGCACCCGGTTTTATCAATATGTTGAGTTGGGCGAATGAATCGTTAATTGAAGATGGGCGCAGTCAGAGCGATATTCGCCAGGGCGTAACACTGGAAGTGATGGGTGAAGGATGGAGCATGGGTCCATTGAATGATCGAATGCGTGCACGGGAAGAAGCCGGTCTTGGTGATATCCGATATAAAATTGAATGGAACACGTTAGGCGATTATATGCGCTTTCTTGAGAAGAAGGGAATAAGTACCAATGTTGCTTCGTTCGTGGGAGCAACAACAGTTCGGGATTTTATAATCGGTGAAGACAATCGTGCACCCACCGCGCCTGAGCTCGACAGCATGAAATTACTTGTCGCAGCAGCAATGCAGGATGGCGCGCTGGGGCTCGGCACATCACTTATTTATCCTCCCGCATTTTTCGCTAAAACGGATGAGTTAATTGAACTTTCAAAAGAAGCGTCGAAATATGGTGGCTCTTACATCAGCCATATGCGCAGCGAGGGTAACAAGTTGCACGAAGCGCTGGAAGAATTAATAACGATATCGAAGGCGGCAAATATTCATGCAGAGATTTATCATTTAAAAGCTGCTGGTAAATCAAATTGGATCAAGATCGACAGCGTTATAAATCGAATCGAACGTGCAAGAGCGGAAGGCTTGAGCATTTCTGCGAACATGTATACGTATGAAGCCGGCGCGACTGGAATGACCGCAGCATTTCCGCCTTCCTTGCAAGACGGTGGTTTCGGGAAACTCCGCGAGCGACTGAAGGACCCAACGATTCGGCAACAAATGAAACTCGCCATGAATTCGAATCCCAGTGAATGGGAAAATCTTTATTACGGCGCCGGTGGTGCAGAGCATGTACTCCTGTTAAGTTTCAAACAGGACTCTCTCAAAAAATACACAGGAAAAACATTAGCTGAGGTTTCAAAAATTCGAGGTACTTCAGTTGAAGAAACAGCGATGGATTTAATCGTGCATGACAGCACGAGAGTTGGATGTGCCTTTTTTATGATGAGCGAAGAGAATGTAAGAAAGCAGATAGCCATTCCATGGGTTAGTTTTGGGAGTGATGAAGGTTCTTACACTACGGAAGGCGTCTTCCTCAAATCAAATGCGCATCCTCGTGCATACGGAACGTTTGCGCGGGTGTTGGGAAAATATTGTCGAGATGAAAAACTTATTACTTTACCTGATGCGATTCGCAAGTTGTCGAAGTTGCCAGCAACAAATCTCAACCTTCAAAAAAGAGGAGAATTGAAAGTTGGTTTTTATGCAGACGTTGTAGTATTTGATCCAGCAACTGTCAATGACAAGGCAACGTACGACAAGCCGCACCAGTATGCTACTGGTATTATTCATGTTTGGGTCAACGGAACGCAGGTGTTGAACAATGGCGAGCATACGAATGCAACCCCCGGACGCTTTGTAAAAGGGCCGGGAGCAAAAAAATAAAAATATCAGGTATGGATATTAGAATAAGAGAAGCGGTAAAGGAGGATTGTTCACGATTGCTCGAGTTGATCACGGAGCTTGCCATTTATGAAAAGGCGCCAGACGAGGTAACCGTTACACTTGATCATTTCCAGGAAAGCGGATTTGGTACAAAGCCGGTTTGGTGGGCATTTGTTGCAGAGGTCGATGGCAGGGTTGAGGGTTTTGCGCTGTACTATATCCGTTATTCGACGTGGAAAGGTCAGCGACTTTACCTCGAAGATTTGGTTGTGACCGAAAAAATGCGCGGAAAAAAAATTGGTAAATTACTTTTCGATGCCCTGATTGAAGAAGCTCAAAATAAAAAGTTTACTGGAATGGTTTGGCAAGTTCTTGATTGGAACGAACCAGCGATCAATTTTTATCGCAAGTATTATGATGCAAAATTTGATGCTGAATGGATTAACTGTTCACTACCGTTACCTATCACTAGCTCATAAAATCAACTAATGCTTTCGGCCTGAACCGTTTTATCAATCTTCAATACCAGTCCTTGCAATACTTTGCCGGGACCAACT
>JACMLR010000253.1 GCA_014379515.1 Chitinophagaceae bacterium | reverse complement strand
GCCATACCATTGCATCGGCATCATAGCTTGCTTCTCGTGCTAAGAATAACCCCATCAAAGCCGTTACAACAGCCGCCAGCGCTGCATTCAGCAATAACCAATCTCCAATTTCCTGTTGAAGCTGTTTCGGAAATGCTTTCTTGGGGATGAATAGAAACCAGATGCAATTGACAACAAGTAGTACGATGGGTAGATGCAAAAATAACGGATGCATTCTACCAACAACTTGTAGCCATGCTGGCAGAACAATACGATCTTCCACGATAAAAAGGAAAACAAGCAATGCGGAAAATGAAAACAGTACAGCAGATAGAAATCGTTTGAGACGCATGTTTGGAGTTCAGTATTGATTATGCCATTATCCCTTTCACGAGGCTACCACTGACATCCGTCAGGCGATACCTCCTCCCAAGATGTTTGAATGTCAGCTTTTCGTGATCGAGACCCATTAAATGGAGAATTGTTGCGTGCAAATCATTTACATGGACCGGATCCTTTACAATGTTATAACCGAACTCATCTGTTTCTCCGTATACAACGCCGGGTTTTATACCGCCGCCCGCCATCCAAATGGTGAAACAACGGGGATGATGATCCCTTCCATAATTTCCTTTTTCCAGTTTACCCTGGCAATAGTTTGTTCTTCCAAACTCACCGCCCCAAATCACAAGCGTTTCATCTAACAAACCGCGTTGCTTTAAATCTGTTATTAAGGCAGCCGATGCCTGGTCCGCGTCTTTACATTGTCCTTTGATTTGTCCCGGCAGGTTATCGTGTGCATCCCATCCCTGGTGATACAACTGTACGAAGCGAACGCCATTTTCAGAAAGTTTGCGCGCAAGCAAACAGTTTGCTGCAAATGTGCCGGGTACTAAACAATCGGGTCCGTATAATTTTACAATCGATTCGGGTTCTTTGGTAACATCAGTAATTTCAGGAACGGCAGTTTGCATGCGATATGCCATTTCATATTGCTGAATCTTCGCGCTTATCTCGGGATCTCCAAATTGTTCATAAGATTGATGATTGAGTTCGGCAACCTTATCAAGCATCTTTCTTCTTTCTGCTTTATCAATGCCATCAGGATTGTTGAGATATAATACCGGATTATCGCCACTACTAAATTGAACGCCTTGGTGAACGGAATCTAAAAAGCCGTTGGACCATAATTTTGAATAAACTCCCTGGCCATTTCCTTTTCCACGGGAAAGAAGAACGCAAAAAGCTGGAAGGTTTTTGTTTTCACTACCAAGGCCATAGCTCATCCATGATCCCATACTTGGGCGATTCCCGACCTGGGCTCCCGTTTGAAAAAAGGTGAGTGCGGGGTCGTGGTTGATTGCTTCCGTGTACATGCTTTTTACAAAACACAAATCATCTACAACACTGGCAGTGTATGGTAATAATTCACTGATCCACGCCCGTGCCTGTCCATATTGATTGAATTCAAATGCCGTTCCGGCTAATGGAAATTTTGATTGCCCGGCTGTCATACCCGTAAGCCGCTGACCCATGCGAATAGATGCGGGGAGATCTTCACCAAACATCTCCTGCAGCTTTGGTTTATAATCGAACAAGTCAAGTTGTGAGGGTGCGCCGTTTTGAAAAAGATAAATTATTCGCTTGGCTTTGGGTGCAAAGTGTGGAAGGCCGGTTATTAGGCTCTCTTCTTCTTTACTTCCAAAAAGATCGGGCATTAGCAAAGAACCAAGCGCAACACTTCCAACGCCCATGCCTACGCGAGACAAGAAGCGTCGTCGGTTGATACTCAGGCCATGTTCAAGTATTTCCTTTTGCATAATGGTTCATTTTCACGAAGCCGCTAGGTTTTAGTGATGGCTTCTTCAAGATTATAAATTGCCTGTATCGTTTTTGCCAAAGCTGCCACTTTCGACGGGTCAAGTTTTTTGTTTGTTGGATACTCGCCAGCAGTTGCAATCGGCGTTGCATCAAGTTTCTTCTCTGTAAATAATTTCAGCTGATCGTTGTAGTAACCGATCAATGTTGTTTTTTCTTTTTCTGATGGCCGACGCGCAATGATTCGACGGAAGGCCATCTCCACGGCAGCCTGGTCGGCAATTTTTTTCGACAGCATATCTTCTGCCATTACGCGCGAGCCTTCCATTACCAACGGATCATTCATCATCATCAGCGCCTGCAATGGTGTATTTGTTTTTGATCTTTTTACTTCACATTGATCGCGATTACTTGCATCGAACAATATCATTGACGGCGGGGGTACGGTAAGTTTTATGAATGTGTACAGTCCGCGGCGATATAAATCGTCACCATGATCCTGGCGGTAGGATGCAAGAACTCCCCGCCCTGATGTCGCCGCTTCCCAAAGCCCTTTTGGCTGATATGGCTTTACGCTGGGACCTCCAATCGACCGAACTAATAATCCACTGCTGGCGAGCACAACATCCCTAACGAGTTCTGCTTTTACGCGAACGCGCGGTGCGTGCGACAAATACACATTATCCGGATCGAGTTTCAATTTCTCAGGAGTTGTTACTGCTGATTGCCGATAAGTAGACGACATTATGATCTGTTTCATCAGTCGCTTGATGTCCCAATGATGTTCGCGAAAATCAACCGCAAGCCAATCGAGTAATTCCGGATGTGATGGAAGTTCCCCCTGCATGCCAAAGTCGCCCGTAGTTTTTACGAGGCCGCGTCCAAATATTTCCTGCCAAACCTGGTTGACAAATACACGTGCAGTTAAAGGATTTCGTTCGTCTACAGTCCACTTTGCCAACCCGATTCGATTTTTTGGATATGCGGATGAATCAAATGGGAGGATGGCCTTTGGAACATCTGGTGTAACCAGGTCCGTCGGTGCGTTGTACAGGCCGCGATTCAATACATAGGTTTTGCGAACGGTATCTTTCAATTCACCCATAACAGAAACAGTCATGGTGCCTGTATCTTTTTTATTTATGAAAGAAAGAATGCTTTTTACTTCTTCGTCATTGATTGTTATCAACGGATTCTTAGCCGGTTTTGAAACGCTCACATCTCCTTCAAACCCCAGTTCCTTTGTGTTATTAAAAAATGCAAGCAGGGAAAAATATTCTTTCTGGCTAAATGGATCGTATTTATGATCGTGACACTGCGCGCATTCTACTGTTACTCCAAGAATGCCTTTGCTGAAAGTTTTTGTTTTGTCAAGAAGGTATTCGATTCGATATTCCTCTTCGATCACTCCTCCCTCTTCGGTGTACTTATGATTTCGAAAAAAACCTGTTGCAAGCATTTGTTCTTTCGTTGCTTCGGGCAACATGTCCCCGGCGATTTGCCATGTTAAGAACTGATCATAGGGAAGGTTTTTATTAAACGCGTGGATTACCCAGTCGCGCCATGGCCATTGCGTGCGGATGTTATCGTCCTGGTATCCAT
>JACMLR010000252.1 GCA_014379515.1 Chitinophagaceae bacterium | reverse complement strand
GATTTTAGCCTCTATCCAAAGTTGTTCTGCTTCGGGAAAACGATTGGCCTTGAAGTGTACGCTTGCTACTGCATTCAATGCTCTTTTCGCAAGCGGAGGTCCGGGGATTAATGGGTCCTATCGTGACATCCAGGTAATCCGAAACAGTAAAGTTGTTGCAACAATCGATGTGTACCAATATCTCCAATCAGGAAACAAAAAAAATGACGTGCCGCTGCGAGATGGAGATATCATTCGCATCAATCCTTACTCGCTACGGATCGAACTGAAGGGTGAAGTGAAGAAGCCCGGCCTGTATGATGTTTTGACAAACGAAAGTTTCGCACAAGTGCTGACCTACGCAGGCGGATTTACAGACAATGCTTACACCAGTAAAATCAACGTCTATAAAAATACCAGCACCGAACGCAAGGTTACTACAATCAATGAACAACAGTTTCAAACTGTAATTCCTGATAGAGGTGACGTCTACATCATTGGAAAGATATTGAACCGCTTTAGCAATAGAGTTAGTATTGAAGGAGCTGTTTACCGGCCGGGTGATTATGAGTTGAAAGAGAGAATGACCGTCTCACAATTAATAAAGGAGGCAGATGGGTTGCGGGAGGATGCTTTCTCAAACCGTGCAACAATCCATCGTCTGCGTAAAGACCTTAGTCCACAAATCGTATCGTTCGACGTTGACAAATTAATAAATGGATTGATTGAGGATATCGTTTTAAACAAAGAAGATCGGGTTGAAATCTACTCCAAATTTGATTTGAAGGAAGGATATATTGTCAAAATTGATGGTGAAGTTTCATCGCCCGGTTCGTATTTATTTGAAGAAGGGATGAATGTTCAGGACCTGGTGTTGTTGAGCGGTGGCTTAAAAGAATCTTCCTCTTTAAAAAGGGTTGAAATTTCCCGAAGAGTCAAAGACACTGCAACCCAGTTGACAGAAGACACCAAAACGGCAATTATTTTTCAACAGGAAATCAGAGCCGACTTAAAAGACAGTTCAGGGTTTAATCAATTTCAACTTGAACCTTTTGATGAAGTAGTTATTCGCATTGCGCCAGGATATTTCGTTCAAAAGAATGTGGTTATCGAAGGGGAAATATTTTTTGCAGGTAAGTACACGTTGCAGGCAAAAAACGATCGCATTTCGGATCTTATCAAAAGAGCGGGAGGTCTTACCTCTAGCGCATACCTGAATGGTGCCGTATTGGTACGAACAAGAAATTTTTCCCGTACTGAAGAGACAAACTATGAACAGGGCTTAAAGAATCTCGTCAAACAAAGTTTGCAAGCGGGAACGGCACCAAACCTTGTGCAGGCAGAAGTACTGGATATCACACAAAAAACCTCCGACTTCGTTGGCATAAATCTCGAACGGATTTTAGATAACCCGAAATCGGAACTGGATTTGTTCTTAAATGACGGTGACACGTTGCGAATCCCGAAGCAATTACAAACTGTTCGGGTGAGTGGAGAGGTTCTCTATCCCACCCTTGTAAGATATGATCCCGACATTTCTTTTAAAAGCTATGTTCTTGGCGCCGGCGGCTTTGGAGACCGCTCATCCCGCAAAAAATCTTATGTAGTTTATCCTAATGGATCAGTAAAGGGTACGAAGTACTTTCTTTTTTTCAAAAACTATCCTGCCTTAAGTCCGGGAGCTGAAATCTATGTTCCAATCAAACGGGAGCGGGAACGATTGCGAACTGGTGAAGTCATTACCCTCGGCGCAACACTCGTATCGATGTTGGCAATTTTATTTAGCGCATTGAAATGAGTACGACACATCATACTAACGAAGAAAGAATCTCGTCTTTTGATGAATTTTCACCAAGAAGAATATTGCACTTCGGGGGGCGACTGGCGTTATACCTGAGGTCAAAACTGGTTTGGATACTGGCATTTGCGATTATTCTTGGGTTGATTGGTGCAGCCTTTGCCTATTACAAAAAACCGACTTATATCGCTGAAGTTTCGTTTGCAGTTGATGAGGAAAGAAGCCAACATAACCGGAGTGAATTTTCCGAATTCAGTGAACAGTTAGGACTCGACCCAATTGATGGGGGAAATGTTTTTAGCAGTATCAACAATATCCAGGAACTTTTGAAATCCCGACTATTAATTGAGAAGACACTTAGAAGCAGCGCGATGGTGAATGGAAACAAACTACTGTTTGCGGACTTTTTTCTCGACTCGCTTGATTACCGTGACAAATGGGTAAAAAAATCTGCCTATCCTAATATCAAATTCAATGCTTTAAAAAAAGATAGCAATGAGGTGTGGTTTGAAAATGGGCTGCTTACGAATATGTACAAAACGATTACAGGAAAATACCTGAAGGTATCCGGTAAGGGCAAGGCAACCACAATAACAGCCGTCGTTTGCGAAACGGAACATCCCCTTTTTTCAAAATACTTCGTTGAGGCGCTGCTGGCGGAAGTTGCCGGGTACTACGTTCAATCGAAAACGGAACGCTCCCGAAACAATCTTGACATAATTGAAAAAAGAACAGATTCGGTTCGCAGAGCGTTTATACAATCCCTGTACGGACGCGCGGGTATTGCCGATGCTGACATCAACCTTGTTAGGGAAAGTTTTTCTGTGCCTGGAGAAAAAAAACAAACGGATGTGCAGATTTTGCGAACGACTTATATTGATCTATCCCGCAAGTTAGAATCGGCCAGGACTTCGCTGATGAATAATACACCCACTATTCAATTGCTGGATCGACCTGTTCTTCCACTGGATCGCGTCAAGCCGAGTGTAGTAAAACAATTCATTATGATGTTCCTGATTGGAGCAGTTCTTGCAATGGGCTTCTTTGTGGCCAAATTATTCTTGAAAAGTCTTACCCGGTAATAATAGCTGGGAGATGTATTGACTCAAATTTCAGTGGGCCAAAAAAGATTTTACCTTTTAATAATACACAGGTCGATTTAAGTTCTGAACTTTAAGTATGCAAGAAGCGGTTGTCCTATTCAATGGTATTCATATTCCCGATAGTGTTACAAAACGCGCCCTTGCCTGGGCAAAAGATAATCATGCTGCGCTAAAAGCAATTTTTTTACAAGGTGGAGAGACGGATGAAAGCTATGGTTTTCCGAGCGATCTGGACCGCGCACAGGAACTCTCTACTACCTCTGACGCAACAACCGACGACACGCAACTTATCGACGCCAAAAGAAGGATATTCGAAAGTTCTGCGGCTATTGAGAATAT
>JACMLR010000251.1 GCA_014379515.1 Chitinophagaceae bacterium | reverse complement strand
ATGAAAATGTGCGAAATTCTTTGAGCGGGGTGACCTTGTTTTTATTTTATCAATAATAAAGCGTCATAAAAAAGGGTAAGATTCGAATAAAGACATTTTGCACATTTTGCACATTTCGCGTATTACTCTTGGCACAATTTTATACTTCTCCTTTGTATGAAAATCGCAACTTATAATGTCAACGGCGTTAATGGCCGTCTGAATGTGTTGCTTCGATGGTTGAAAGAAGCGAAACCAGATATCGTTTGCCTGCAGGAATTGAAGTCACCGAATATCAAATTCCCGGAAAAAGCAATCAGGGATGCTGGCTACACCGGTATCTGGCACGGGCAAAAGAGTTGGAATGGCGTTGCAATACTCTCTCGCATTGGCGAGCCTGTAGAAATACGCCGTGCATTGCCCGGCGATCCGGAAGATGTACACAGCCGTTATATCGAAGCAGAGATAAAAGGTATAACCGTTGGTTGCCTTTACCTTCCCAATGGTAACCCAGCGCCGGGGCCGAAATTCGATTACAAACTGGAATGGTTCAAACGTTTGTCGGTCCACTCAAAAAAACTATTAAAACTAAAAGGGCCTGTGGTTTTAGTGGGCGACTACAATGTAATGCCAACCGAATTGGATGTTTATAAGCCTGAGCGCTGGTTGAAAGATGCTTTGTTTCGACCTGAAGTTCGAACTGCTTTTAAAAAGTTAGTAGCGCACGGATGGACCGATGCCATCCGAACCCTTTATGGAGATGAAATCATTTATACTTTCTGGGATTATTTCCGAAATGCCTATGCGCGCAATGCCGGACTTCGAATTGATCACTTCCTACTCAACCCGGTACTTGCAAAACGCCTGAAATCCGGGGGCGTCGATCGTCACGTTCGGGGCTGGGAAAAAACGAGTGATCATGCACCGGTTTGGATTGAGGTGAAATAATCTCAAAAACGCTGGTAAAGTGAATGTGCAAAATGTGCAAATGTGCGAAATGTAACTCTGACTGCAGGCATTAAATCGTTGCTGCGAAGTTTTAATGTTAAACCGATCATGGATAAAAATCTGGCCATTTATTTTCAATAAGCTACTATTCCTTTTAAGGCATTTGCACATTTCGCACATTTGCATATTTCGCACATTTCCAACCATTCGCTTACTTTTGCCCCAAACCGTCTACATGAACCTTAGTGTCCCGCAACTTTTGATTCAGCTTGGAATTGCCTTATTGCTTGGAGGTACGCTTGCGTATCTTTTTTGGAAACAACGTAAGCAGGCAAAGCAAATGCTTGCGCAGCAGAAGGCTGCTCCGCCAGTGGAAGAAAGGCCAAGGCAATCGATCCAGGTCCAATTGCAGGCATATGAGCGGTTGCTGTTACTTGCAGAAAGAATTTCATTACCGAATGTCATCAACCGTCTCAATCAAAACGATGCCAGCGTGCGGGAAATGCAGGCCATTTACACGCAGAACATCCGCCAGGAATTTGATCATAATATCGCCCAACAAATTTATGTAAGCAATGAAGCGTGGGAAGCAATCCGAAATTTGAAGGATCAAAATTTGTTGATCGTTAACCAGGTTGCCTCCTTCATGCCACCTGAAGCAACCGGTTCCGATCTCAGCAAAAGTATTTTGGAGATGATGATCAATACTCCAAAAGCTTCTTTGCATGGGGTGGTGGCGGAAGTGTTAACTTATGAGGCTAAAAAGCTAATCCGGCTGTAACAACCTATCTGTTTGTAGTGATTTAGTTCGATCGAACCGCTTTCATCTTTTATCAAACACATTTACATGCCAGCAAATAAGGTAACTACAGATAGCGGCATTGAAATCAGGCAACTTTATACGCAGAAAGATATTGAGTTGCTCAAACTTAATGAGCAACCCGGCGATTATCCTTTTACGCGCGGAGTACAGCCCGATATGTACCGCGGTAGGCCATGGACCATGCGCCAGTACGCAGGTTTTAGTACAGCGGAAGAAAGTAACAAGCGGTATCACTATTTGCTATCGCAAGGGGTGATGGGGCTAAGCGTTGCATTCGATCTTCCAACACAAATTGGTTATAACAGCGATCACGTACTTGCAGAAGGTGAGGTGGGAAAAGTTGGCGTTGCTATCGATAGCATTGAAGACATGCAAACACTTTTTAATGGTATCAAACTTGAAGACGTCAGCACTTCGATGACCATTAATGCCACTGGTTTTATCCTGCTGGGTTTTTATGTAGCCCTCGCAAAACAACAGGGAGCGGATCTTAAAAAAATAACCGGTACAATTCAAAATGATATTTTAAAAGAGTATGCTGCGCGCGGAACTTATATCTATCCGCCAAAACCGTCGATGCGCATTATTACAGATATTTTTGAATGGTGCGCAACCGAGCTGCCGCGATGGAATACTATCTCCATTTCGGGTTACCATATTCGCGAAGCGGGAAGCACGGCGGTGCAGGAAGTTGCATTTACACTTAGTAACGGCAAGGCCTACGTGCAGGCCGCTTTAGAAAAAGGACTCGACATCAACGTTTTTGGAAAACGACTATCGTTCTTTTTTAATGCACACAACAATCTTTTCGAAGAAATAGCAAAATTTCGTGCTGCGCGAAGGATGTGGGCCAAGATTATGAAAGACCTTGGAGCAACCGATCCGAAGGCAATGATGCTCCGGTTTCATACCCAAACAGGCGGCAGTACGCTGACAGCACAACAACCACTCAATAATATTTCACGGGTTACCATTCAAACTCTATCCGCCGTACTCGGTGGCACGCAAAGCTTGCACACGAATGGATATGACGAGGCATTGAGTCTGCCCACAGAAGAAGCAGCACGAATCGCCTTGCGTACACAACAAATTGTTGCTTTTGAAAGCGGTGCAGCCGATACGGTAGATCCACTTGCCGGTAGTTATTTTGTGGAAAGCCTTACGGCAGATGTTGAAGCCGCTGCATGGGCGCTCATTCAAAAAATTGATGCGATGGGTGGAAGCGTAAGTGCGATCGAGCAGGGGTTCATCCAGGATGAAATAGCAAGAAGCGCGTATGAATATCAACGACAAATCGAAACAAAAGAAAAAATTATTGTTGGTGTAAATAAGTTCGAAGTTGACAAGGAAACGAGCATGCCGTTATTTAGAATCGATGATAGTATTCGCGCTATTCAAACTGAGAAACTTCAACGGTTAAGATCACAGCGAGACAATGCCAAGGTTGATCAGTGCTTGCAAATTCTGAATGACAAAGCAATGAGCGGAGAAAATTTAATGCCCGCCGTGATTGAAGCGGTCGAACAAAAGATAACCCTTGGTGAGATTGCAGATGAATTGCGTGGCGTTTATGGCGAGTTTAAATAATTGGAATGATGGTGCATGCAACTACAGTAGCCTCTGAGCATGAATTGCATCAGATCCTCGATCTGCAAAAACAAAATCTCAAACAATTCCTCGGCGAAACGGAGAAGCAGGAGCAGGGTTTTGTTACCATGAGTTTTACGATCCCCATGTTAAAAGCACTTCATGAGATGGCCCCGAGCGTCATTGTCAAAAATGATCGCAACGAATTGCTTGCCTATGCGATCGTTTTCCTCCAAGAAGGCCGCGCGTTTTATCCCGAAATGGAACCCATCTTTCGAAACTTTGAACGAGTTAACTGGAAGGAAAAGATCTTTAGTTCCTACAATTATTATATTATGGGACAAATCTGCGTTGCAAAAGAGGCACGGGGAACCGGTGCGTTTGATATGCTTTATCAAAAACACAAAGAGCTTTACCAGCAAAAATATGATTGCGTTGTTACAGAAATCGCCACCAGCAATCACCGCTCATTGAATGCGCACAAACGTGTTGGATTTCAAACCTTGTCTACACATACCGACGAGTACGACGAGTGGAATGTAGTTGTGTGGGATTGGTCATAGACTTTTTCTAATTGTTATAATATAAATCTCCGGGTGGATGTAGCTGAGCCTTTGCTTACTTTTAAAAGCATTATTCTTTTGCTATTGTTGTTGATGAGTACTTGTTGGGTTGTTGAACCCGCCAAAAGATATTTATTTACATTGAATAACAGCTTTCCCTCTGTATCAAATAGCTGAATGGAATAAACGCCGTTGGTTGGAATGTGAATTGCAACATTCAGTTGTTCACCAACCGCAATAACACTCTCGATTGTAAGTCCGCTGCTTGTATTGACGATCGGTACCACATTACTTGCAGTAACTTCCAGCGTTGAAGTTTTCATTTTAATTCGATACAAAGATTTGCCATGCAAAAGTTTTGTTTGGTGCGAATAGCTGGCTTTTTGTTTCGATTGATTTTCGATGAATTGGTGAATAGAACGAAACGAATATCCGTCTGTCGATTCTTCAATCGAAAATGTTGTTCCTGCAATTACATCGTCAGCTGACCATTTTAATACAACGGCATCATTTTTCACCATTGCATCCAATGTATTCATCTTTACTGCCAGTGCTCCAGTTGCGCCAAGTAAGCTGATGTTGTCAAGCACCAATCTGCTTGAACCACCTGTGCCCGTTGTGGAATTGAAGCCATAAACACGAAACGTCACCGTTGTTGCTATACCATTGATTGCAGGAATAGTGACGAGATAGTTTGCATAGTTGTGCGTCATCGAGCCATTCCCCAGATCGTTCGTGAATCCATCAACACTTGACCGAACGGCCCATGATGTTGGGCCAGAACCGGACGGACTTCCTGTATTGCTTCGGCGCATTCTCAAATTGATGGAGGTGATATCAAGGACATAAAATGCAATTGGTGTTACACTAAATTCTATATAAGCGTTGAGGTCGATTCCGCTTGCAGGCCATCCACTTTGTACGTAATATTCAGTGCCACCATTGAAAGCACCGCTCCCTACTGCTGACCCTAGAGTGACAGCCCCGGGCAAATTAAACGGGGTGCCCGTGCCTGCAAGCGTGTTATTGAAAGTCCAGTTGCCGATGCTTTGAGAGTGGGCTTGTTCCGAACGGAAAGCCAGGAGAAAGCCTGTAAAAAGTATAAGTTTTTTCATGTTCAGGATTGGAGTTTTCCTCGCCAACGCCTCCTAAACGAGTAATAGCTAACACTTATTCTTTGATATAGGAAAATACTAATACACATTGTAGCTGAATTGCTACACGTGTTGGAATGGAGCTTTGGTTTCCTGGAAACCTTGCATCAGGCATAGTTGGTAATCTCCTCGCTCGAGGTTGCCAACAGTGAATTGCAGATTGTTGAGTCCATGTTCCAATTGCACAAAGCGTTTGTGGATTTGCTCGCCAGTGGCAGACAAAAGGGAGATTAAAAATACAGCTCTTGAACTAAGCTGAATTTGTGCTGATAGTGAACCTTCGCTTATTTGAATGCGATCTATGAACACCCGGGAATGGTAGTAATTCATTAGGAATAATTGGAATAAACCCTTAACGCTAAGCTGAACTACTTAGTATGTAATAGAATTTACGTGTATCCCTTCGTTTAGATGAATTCAACCGTTGAGGTAGAAATTCTTTACGGTTTCGTAACTTACTTCTAAACACACTTCATGGCAATCCGCTTTCTAACTTCCCTGCTGCTATTATCTCCTTTGTTTTCAAACAGTCAATCGCCCGTCCAACAACTTATCGACCAAAAAGCAACTGCCCTTCTTCCTAAAGTCATCGAATGGCGGCGTTACCTGCATCAGCATCCTGAACTTGGGAATCGAGAGTTTAAAACAATGGAATATATCGCGGCACATTGTCGTAAACT
>JACMLR010000250.1 GCA_014379515.1 Chitinophagaceae bacterium | reverse complement strand
AGAGCTATTAATAGTAAAAAAACTTAGTAACAGCAGTACAGGCATCCCCAATGGCATACGCTTCTTCATTCTTTCATCTGGCTTCTTCATCGCTACCTAAATTACGTTTTCTATTCTTGTTTTGATCTTGCTTTTCGTGTTTTAACAATCAGCATGACACTATCGGATCAAAGTAATATCGCCCGTTTTTCGGGCTCTCGTTCCATCGTTGAATTCAACCTCCAACGTGTATGCATAAACATCCATTGGTTGTGGCTGACCTTTAAATGTTCCGTCCCAACCACCTTTACGGTCGCCCGTTTGAAATACAACCTGGCCCCAGCGATTGTAAATCCGCCAGGTCATTTTGCCAATTCCAAATCCTTCAACTCTGACAATACTATTTCTGCCGAATTTGCCCGGAGTAAATGCATTCGGTACATCAAGCAACGGAACGATTTGTGCCTGCACCGGTGCGCAAATAGTATCTGTACAATCGAATTGATTATAAACGATCAGGCATGCATTATATGTGCCAGATGCATTGTATTGGTGGGAGGTAGTATCCATTGTAGTTTTTACCACACTATCTCCATCTCCAAACAACCATTTGAAACGAACTCCTCCAACAGATAAATTGGTGAAGATTGTTGGCTTATTTACTTCCGGAACGATAGGAGCAAACGAGAATGCTGCGGTTGGCTTTGGATTTACCCGAATCGTAAATTCAGTCGAATCAATAACATTACATGTTGCCGAATCAATGGCAACGAGTTTTACAACATACGTACCTACATTATTGTACAAATGCGTTGGACTTGTTTGAGTCGACGTTGTGTTGTCTCCAAAACTCCATCGGAATTGTTGTCCTGCAAGTGATAGATTGCTAAACACCGCTTCGTACGGCGCACAACCAGCTGGCGGTGTTTCAAATATTGCTTTTACATTCGGCGCTATTCTCAAATCTACCTCAAGCGAATCCGGCGAGTTGCAATAGTTTGTATCTGCCAGAATCAATCTTACTTTATAGTTTCTTGCTTCAGCATAGGAATGCGTTACGGCACCTGATCCCGCAGGAACTCTTGTTCCATCACCAAAATCCCAAATAAAGCTTGCGGTACCAAATGGTTTACCTGGAGGAGACGTAGATAAATTATCGAAACGATAGGAGAGTGATTCGCACGGCGGCAACTTCACTGGTATGAAAGCGAGGTCGGCTTTGTCGTCTCTTACTTTAATAGTGATAAATGCTGTGTCTGCGATATTACATGTTGCCGAATCAATCGCAACAAGGCGAATGCGATAATCTCCAACCGCGGTATATGTATGACTAATTGATGCAGTACTTGTAGTTTGATCAGGTGATAAATCACCGAAATTCCAAATGTAGGATTTGGCATTTAAAACGGTATCACGAAACTCGATTGTAAGTGGTACGCAACCCACCGTATCGCGTACACCATTGATAAACGCACGCGGCCCCGCAGCAACACCAGCAAAATTGAAAGAAATCTTTACTGCCGCGAGGTTACATCCTCCGGAAGCCGCTGCGCCACTCACCGGTGCGACAACCCCGGGAGTAGTAGGAAAATTGCCACGACCACCACAATTCGCACAAAGTGCCTGATAGATTACACCGCGCTCATCGAAACGGCTGGTGCCACCATCAACATGTTCGCCTCCGTCTCCATCCTGTCCAAAATAGCTTCCATAAAGCAGGCCCGCCGCATCTTTTCGAATAACAATGAAGTATAAATCTTTATCGTCAGTAACGCGTTTGATTGCATCCGGGGTAATCGGCATATTGACAACTCCACCCAAATCATAAGGATCTGTACCCGGGAGCAAATGTCCTCCCCATCCGGAGATATATACATTTTCACAACGATCTACAAGGAATGCAACCGGAGACATATTTGGTTTTGTGCCTGCTCCGAACACGGTAGAATACTCGAATGCAGAAAGATCGGGACGAAGCTTTGACACAAATTGTTTTGTATTGGGAATTTGCCACACGCCAGCCGTAACCGGCCACGCGCCTCGCGTCGTTCCCATCACATAAGGAAAACCTTTGCGATCGAATTTGATACCGTAAATGATATCGACCGACGGTGTGCCGAGATAAGTTGCTTTAATAATACTTGAGCCGTTGTTCGCAATTTCTGCAACAAAACCATCAGCGTCGCCGCCACGAAAAGTAGACTGAATAACTCCTGACGTAGTTACCGGAAAATCGGTACTCGCCGTTGCACCTGCAACATAAACATTGCCTGATAGTGGATTAATCTCCAATACAAACGCTCCATCATTTGCGTTGCCACCTAAATAGCTGCTCCACATTATTGCGTTGCAATTGGAATTGATCTTCATAATAATTCCATCCTGCAAAGCACCTTTGTTAGCTTGAAAGCCACCAACAATCGGAAAATTATCAGAAACTGAAGGTGCCGCAACATAAATATTTCCTGCGCCATCCATAACAACTTCACTGCGCGATTCATCCCCATAATTTCTAAGAAGAGAATTAGTTCCTTCCGCCCCAACAATCACACGGTCTACAATATTTACACCGTCATTTCCTCCACCACCAATTCGAAGTGAACCAACTATGCCATTGCCTGCTGCATTTAGCTTTGTAACTACGATATCACAAGCTTGTGCCGCACCTGGTGTTCTTTCAACAACATTGCCGGGATAACTTGTTCCCGAATACGACCTCCCCATGACAACGAGGTTACCTGCTGCATCACTAAAAAGACTATGTGGAAAATCATTGCCGGAACCGCCGAGGTAGGTTGAATAAAGTCGCTGAGTACCGAGGCTGTTGAATTTCGTAATACCCATATCAATTGGTCGGGCACCGCTACCGCCGCCAAAGGTTTGTTGAAAAGCACCCGGTGTGATCGGATATCCTGGACCAAATACAATACCGCCGGCGAAAAATGTTCCCCCCGGGCCCGGCGTTGCAGTAAAACCGTAGTTGTCCGCTGTGCTTCCAGTAAAGGTTGAGAAAACAAGTGTAGGGTCAATGATAAGGGTTGCGTTTCTGTCGTAACCTGCAACGTCAAAGCTTACCGTATTCCCGTTTGTTATCCGATAGCGATTTTCAATTTCTTTTTTTCCTTTGGTTGGATCGAATTGAAAAGTATAAGGATATAATTCTTTAACAGTACTTACAGAAGTTTGAATTAGCAGTTCTTTGTTTTTTATGGAGAGCTTGTTCGCTCCCACATATTTCATTTGAATCTTTGAAACATCACCACCGGGATTTACAATGATATCATATTTGAGCCTGCCATATTCAGAGTAGTAACGGACATCAATATTTGGGTAAACATTTTTGTATGTTACCGCCTGGAAAATTTTCACATTGCTTGCCCATTTGGTTGAATCATTTCCGATGAAATAATTGTTATACGCCATCTGAACTTTGTCGGGAACGATCTGCGGGTTTTCAGAAGCTCCTTCAAATTGGACCTGGTAGGTATGTGAGCGAAGAGTGATTGGATCGATTTGAGTTTTCACACCATCCGGGCGGGTGACCGCCGTCAGTTTATCGTTTATCTTTTTATCTATCGATGGCTTGCCTTCATGACCATGCACACTTTGATGAATTGCTCTTAAGTCGGATTGATTATGCTGAATGACGATGAAGCCTTTTGTTTGGAGTAAAAATGCACCTGCCGAGAGATCTCCTTTGAATTTGATGGCTGATTCCCACTGGCCTTTGTTTTCAATAAATTCAAAATTAGCCCCCCCCTGTTGTGCAGTGAGTGATAGGGTGACGATCATGAAATAAAATGCGAGTATTAAACTTTTCCTGCCCAAGGTTTCCTTTTTTACAAGTTAATATATTTCGAACGTTTTATTCGGTTATCAGCGATCCCCAAAAGCGGGCAGCGATCGAGTGTCAGCAGTAAAGTTTAGATGGTCGTCAGCGGTTATTTACGATATTTTACTCCAGGCCGTTTTTCCCTGTAGTAATTGGAGGTAATGTTTCAGCGGTAGATTTTCGGCCGAATTCAACTCTGGATCATTATCTGTCACACTCGCCGCGAAATTTTTTGCCACCTCAAGCCATTCCCTATCCTGAACGATATTTGCAAGTTTAAAATTCAACATTCCACTTTGACGCGTTCCCTCGATGTCCCCCGGACCTCTCAACTCCAAATCCTTTTCTGCAATTTTGAAACCGTCGTTTGTTGCACACATTATGTTTAACCGTTCTTTCGCCTCGTTGTTCAGTTTTGATGACGTTAATAGAATGCAAAAGCTTTT
>JACMLR010000249.1 GCA_014379515.1 Chitinophagaceae bacterium | reverse complement strand
GTCTGTTAACAACGCTGTTTCAAAATTTCGGATGATCTTGTTTCTTAATTTGATCGCATCGATAATGCTTTTCAAGGGAAGCGCGTTCTCTTCCAGATCCTTCATGCCATAAAAGTTTGTAGCCGCGCCATTAGCCATCACCAGATAATCATACTTTACATTACCAATAGAAGTTTCAATGCAATTATCGTTTGCATGAATGGAAATCACTTCTCCCAGCCGGAAATAAAAATTATTCTGCTTGGCAAATCTCTTTCTAAATGGAAAAATAATGGAGCTGCTTTCCAGGCCTGAGCTCGCCACCTGATACAGCAGCGGTTGAAATGTATGATGATTGTAACGATCGAATAAAACAGTTTCTCCTTTAAAACTGTTAAGTGCTTTTGCGATTTCAAGACCCGCAAAACCTCCACCAATAATAATTACTCTCGGCTTGCCGGATTCAGCAAGTCGCGTGTGATCAGTTATTAACTTTTGCATGACGAAGAAAAAAGAAAGTGAGCGTAATACTATATACGTGCGTAAGTTAATTGAGTTTAGTATATGCTTAACTACAAACTCAATGATTTATTGACAACCTAACGCCAATACCTGCATTTGGTCTATGGAGTGTATTGTGTGGAAGATCATGCATGCTAAGCTTTGCTTTCGTATCACCTCATTAAACGAGCCCGAGCCGACTGGAAGCTTGCGGCTTCATGAGATAAATAGTAGATTTAACACCCCCATTACAAAATGAAAAAGCTTTTTTCCCCCGATCAACGCACTTCATTCAAGCCTTACCTAATTGAGTTTTTCATGATTCTGCTTGCTATCACCGCGGGATTCTTCGTGGAAAATTTTCGAGAAGCACAGGCTGAAAAAGCTGAAGCCAAACAGTACATGAATTCGCTACTTCATGACTTGAAATTAGACCGACAAATCCTGGAGTTTAACCGCGGGTTGGGGGACATCGTACTCAGTTCAACCGATTCACTGGTTGCAGAGCTAGGACGAAGGCCGCTGAAAGGCCGTGAGCAAAAGCTCTATCATTACTTTATGCTATCTAATAATTTTTATGCGGAATATTTCAACAAGACGATGACGCAGCTGGAAGCCTCTGGCAAATTCAGGATTATTCAAAAATCAGCAGGTGGCCGATGCGTGGGTCGATTATGACGGATATATGGAACTCGTGATGGCACTACAAAGCAGCCCGTATCGACTCGATATAATGCACGATTATCTGACCATCAGTCAAAAGGTATTCTTTATGCCTGCGGTCGATAAACCTTTCAAGAAATGACGTTTGACACTGCACAAATAAAAGATTATCGAAATTTTCCATACCCCCAGACTCTGAACTTTCTCACGGAGGACCAGGAAGTGTTGACACAATTACAAAACACCGCATACTGGACCACCTATTTTGACTCCCGCTTATATTCCTATAACAACAAGGTGCTGGATCGAAATATTGCACTCGATTCGCTGATTCGGATGGAATATTTTAATGAATACGAAAATAATTCTCAACCTTAAACACGTTGCCACAGAAAGAACTGTATTTTTGTCTACCCTAACCCTCATACTATGCTACAAAAAATACTTCCTCTGCTCGCCTTAGCAATTGCTTTAACCGCGTGCGACACCCAGGAGAAAGCCAAGCTAAAATCAGAAGTTGACTCCCTGCGAAACGAATTGCAAACTTCTCAGCGCATGGCACAGACCTTACAGGATGTTGGGACCCTCATGGATTCCATTGACGCAAACCGTCAACTGCTGCGGGTGAATATGGTCGAGGGAACAACCTACGATAATTATACTGCGCGCATGAAAGACCTGAACAATTATGTTCGGGAGACTGAAGATAAAATCGCTGACCTGGAAGCCCAGCTTAAAAAATCAAAAGGCAATGCTAATTCGTTTGCATCGATGATTAAAAAGCTGAAGGCAGAACTCGTAACAAAATCACAAGAGGTCATTTTGCTGCAGGAAGAAGCTGAGCGGGTTCGGAATGAAAATCAAAACCTGAGTGAAACAATCCGTTTGCAGGAAGAAGAGCTCACCACGAAAGAGGATGACATCCGAACGAAAGAGGAAGAGTTGGCTGCATCGGAAAACAAGATCCAGGAAATGATGATCAAGTCGAAGATGAGTGAAGCGGATGCTTACTTTGCACAGGCGCAAGCGGTTGAAGAAACTGCCAACCGCACCAAGCTTGCTCCGAAAAAGAAAAAGGCATCACTCCGCCAGGCAATTGATTTGTATAAAAAGTCCCTATCGTTAGGCAAGGAAGAAGCTAAAGCAAAAATTACCGAGCTTGAAGAAAAGCTTTGATCAACAAAGAACTTATCAAAAATTAAAAATCATCAAGGAGATCATTTGCCGGACCTGTTCCGGCATCTCCTTTTTTAACCTCAGAACCAGGAGATCGCGGCACAAGGCCGCCAAGGTTAAGCCGGCTTTTTTGCTTTTAGGAGTTAATGAACAATTGAGTAAAAATCTCGCGGTGACCACCTTAGCATCCCCTTTTGGTTGCTCATCGGGCTTATTTCACGAATCCCGCTACTTATTTTATCTTTACGGGCTTAATTCAAGCCATGGCTCTTGATATTTTTTGGACGATTTCCCTCGTTTTTCTGAATGGATTTTTTGTTGCGGCTGAGTTTGCAATTGTAAAAGTCCGCGCCTCTCAGATTGCGCTGGAAAAAGGAAATCTTTCCAAAAAAACTGCGCTTCACATCATCGATCACCTCGATGGATACCTGGCTGCCACGCAACTCGGTATTACACTTGCCAGTCTGGGTCTTGGCTGGGTAGGAGAAGATGTTGTATCAAGGTTAATCTTAAACGCCATGAGTGGAATGGGATTTGAGCTTAGCGAAACGGTAGCCCATGCAATAGCGGTTCCGGTTGCTTTTTCTGTGCTTACGGTTATGCATATTGTGTTTGGCGAGCTTGCTCCCAAATCATTGGCCATTCGTTACCCAACGTCAACCTCATTAAAAATTTCAGTCCCGTTACAAATCTTTTATTATGTGTTCCGACCGTTCATTTGGTTTTTGAATGGTATGGCTAATTTACTGCTGCGACTTTTCGGTATCAAACCCATGGGTGAACAGGATATTCATTCCGAAGATGAGCTTAGGCTGATTATCGCTGAAAGCGAAGAGGGCGGAGCGATTGAACCGTCTGAACGCGAGCTTATTCAAAATGTGTTTGATTTTGATGATCGGGTAGTTCGCCAGGTGATGGTACCCCGCATGAAAATAAGTGCGATTAAATCGGAAGTAACGGTACGCGAAGCGATGGATATTGTGCTGAAGGAGGGCTACTCGCGATACCCGCTATATGAAGTTTCGCTGGATGAGATTATTGGAGTTGTTTTCGCGAAAGATATTATCCGGGCCTATGTTACCAACGAGCAGGGGAGCAAAACGCAAACGTTGCGAGACGTGATGCGCACCGTTCAGTATGTTCCGGAAACGATGCCTATTGATGCCTTGTTACGGGATTTCCAAAAGAAGAAAATCCAAATGGCGATTGTGGTAAGTGAATTTGGCGGAACAATCGGTTTGGTTACGCTCGAAGATATCCTCGAAGAGTTGGTGGGTGATATCCAGGACGAGCACGACCACGAAGTGCAGATTGTTACCACCATTGACAAGCTGGTTTATCAGATCGTTGCGCAATCATCGTTGTATGATATCAACAAGCTGTTACCCGAACCTTTCCCGGAATCAGAAGAATATGAAACACTGGCAGGATTGCTTACCTACAACCGGGCGTCTTTGAAGGAAGGTGAGGAGTTTACGCTGTTTAATTACAAGATCAAGGTCTTGAAAATTGTGAAGACAATTCCGGAGGTTGTGGAAGTTCGTTTAGAGGGTGATGCCGATAACGGCTAGAACCACTTCTTTCGTTTGAAGTAGTAGATCATCCCCGCCCCCACAAGCACCATAAATCCTAATACAATCGGATAGCCCCACTTCGAATGAAGCTCGGGCATAAACTCAAAATTCATTCCGTAAACACTTGCGATAAAGGATAGCGGAATGAAGATGGTTGTAATGACCGTTAGCAGTTTCATCACTTCGTTCATCCGGTTATTCATGGTGTTCATGTGAATATCCAGCAGGCTTGAGGTAAGGTCTTTATAGGTCTCCAATGAGTCAATCACGTGAACGGTGTGATCGTAAACATCCGAGAAATAACGCAGGTTTTCTTCCTGTACAAAGCTTGTTTCGCCTTTCAACACTTTGCTCAATGCTTCACGCAATGGATAAACTGCTTTACGCAGAAAAATCAACTCTTTTTTTATCCCTTGAATTTTGTGAAAGGCTTCCTCAGCTGAATCGCTGTAAATGCAATCTTCGATCTCGTCAATTTGCGTTCCGATATTATCAAGAATCGTATAATAATTATCCACGATAATGTCGATCAGGCGGTACATCAGGTAATCGGCTTGCATCCTGCGAACTTTGCCCTGATCGAGCCGGATGCGTTCGCGAAATGCATCAAATAAATCACCTTCTTTTTCCTGAAAAGAAATCAAATAATTTGTTCCCAGAATAAAACTGATCTGCTCGTAGTCGATTTTATCACCTTCAATCCGATACAGCATCTTCAGTGTGAAGAAAAGGTAATCATCGTATTCTTCTGCTTTGGGGCGCTGTTCGTTAATTACATCATCCAGCGTAAGCGCATCAAAGCAGAAATGAGCTTGCAGTTTCTCCACGATGGTTAGGTCGCCCATCCCATCCATGTTTATCCAGTTAACTTTGTCCGGATCGATCTTTATTAGCAGGTCGTCAATCGCAATGTTATTGGTGCGCTCATACTGTTCCCGGGTATACGAGATCAGCTCAAGAATAACCTTTTCATCGGCAGATGGTTCTTTATGTATCTCTTTCATGCGGTCGGAAATTCTTTCATGTAAACCGTGCGGTACGGGATTTCAATTCCCTGCACATCAAATTGTTTCTTGATTGACCGGAACAGATCGGTCTTTATGTTAAATCCGCTGCCGGGGTCTTTTGCCCAGACGTATGCCCTGAGCTGCTGTCCAAATTCCGTTAAGTTGATTACCCGAACGTTTACTTTTGGCTCACCGTTTTTCTTTTCTTCTGCTGTACGGTTATCTACCGTTTGCGGATGATTCTCGGCTTCCCATTGGATAATTTGAATGGCCTTGTCTGTATCAGAATTAAAGGCGATGGTCAGCTCCACAAAAATGCAAACATTTTCATGATGCAGCGTTGAGTTGATGATCGTTTCGTTGTTGATCACACTATTGGGAATAACGATCAAGCGGTTTTCGAAATTTCGGATAACCGTATGACGCAATGTAATGTCTTCTACATCGCCCGTATAGAGCTGACCGATCTGAACCCGGTCGCCTACACTAAACGGTCGGAAAATTACCAGAAAGACCCCGCTGATAATATTGGAGAATGCTGATTGTGAAGCAAAACCGACAATGGCCGCCAATACTCCGGCACTGGCGAGCAGGGTGTTTCCGTACGTGCGCAAAGCCGGTATCGATCTGAAAATTACAACCGTTGCAATCAGATAAATCAGAAAGTCGGTTGCGTTTTTGAAGAATTTATAACGGGTGTGATCTACCTTCAATTTCAGCGCAGCGGCCTTCACAAACCGGTCGATTGCGAACTTCAGAATGCGGGAGACAATAATCGCCACCGCCAGCACGATGAGTGCAAACGCGACCGATTCCCAAACGCTTTCTGAGGCTAATCCAAACATGGCAACCAATATACTGGGTAAACCCGATTTAACCTTGCACACGCACCAAATTTCACATTTTGAAACCCTGCAAGGGGGTCGTATTATTGCGGTCATGGCTTTACGGTTAGAGGACATTAAAACTCCCATTGTCCGCGAAATGGCGGAGTTTGAGCATAAGTTTCGCGATTCGATGAAGACACGAATCCTGCTGCTCGACCGGGTCATGAACTACATCGTAAAACGAAAGGGTAAGCAGATGCGCCCGATGTTTGTATTCTTAAGCGCAGGCGCAAGCGGGAAGATTACCGAGTCAACCTACCGCGGAGCTGCACTAATTGAACTTTTGCACACCGCAACGTTGGTTCATGATGATGTGGTGGACGATGCCAACTACCGCAGGGGATTTTTCTCCATCAATGCGTTGTGGAAAAACAAAGTTGCTGTACTGGTTGGTGATTTTTTGTTGTCAAAAGGATTGATTCTATCGGTAGAGAACAAGGATTTCAATTTACTGCACATCGTTTCGAAAACGGTGAAAGAAATGAGCGAGGGCGAGTTGCTGCAAATGGAGAAGGCCCGTAAGCTCGACATCACAGAAGAAGTTTACTTTGATATCATCCGGCAAAAGACAGCCTCACTCATTGCTTCATGCTGTGCAGTGGGGGCAAGCTCATCGGGAGCTAATGATGATGTAGTTGAAACCATGCGTACGTTTGGCGAGAAGATCGGCATGGCCTTCCAGATCAAGGATGATTTGTTCGACTTTGGGGACGATGAGATCGGAAAGCCCGTAGGCATCGACATCAAGGAAAAGAAAATGACGTTGGCGCTGATCTATGCGCTATCT
>JACMLR010000248.1 GCA_014379515.1 Chitinophagaceae bacterium | reverse complement strand
GTTTATGTGGGGTTGCCCATGCTGGCCGCACTTTCAGTAACGCATGGTTTTCTTCCACCGCATCCATCACCTGCAGCATTGGTAACACAGTTCAATGCCAATCTCGGGGTAACCTTGTTATATGGAATCATCGTTGCCATTCCTGCAATCATAATTGCCGGCCCGATCTATTCAAAAACCCTGAAGCATATTCGCGCCATTCCGTTGCAAACTTTTCAGCCAAAAAATATCCCCGAGTCCCAATTGCCCGGAACCTTCAATAGTTTCTTTTCTTCGCTGCTTCCTGTATTGTTATTGATTATTACAACAGCTTTGCCGTTCCTCGTTAAAATTGAAGGAACATCATTAGGTGTGTTATCGTTCCTTGGAGATTCGATTATCGTAATGCTGCTTTCATTAATTGTGGCAACATTTTCCCTTGGTATCGCTAATGGCAAATCGATGAAGGAGATAATGACGTTTTACGGTGAATCAGTAAAAGATGTTGCATT
Source organism: Chitinophagaceae bacterium (assembly GCA_014379515.1). Lineage (GTDB taxonomy): Bacteria > Bacteroidota > Bacteroidia > Chitinophagales > Chitinophagaceae > Endoryza. Next base: position 14,679 of record JACMLR010000248.1, on the reverse strand, counting down.
AATTCTGCTAATCGTTGCAGGAGCAGGGGCACTAAAACAAATTTTCATTGATAGCGGCGTAAGTAAACAGATTGGTGAATTATTGCAAGACATTTCTATCAATCCATTGATCCTCGGTTGGCTGATCGCGGCTGTAATCAGGGTTTGTCTTGGATCCGCAACCGTTGCCGGATTAACTGCAGCCGGAATCATGGCGCCTGTATTGGCCGGATCTGGCACAGATCCGCAACTGATGGTGTTGGCAATCGGTGCGGGAAGTTTAATGTTTTCTCATGTGAACGACTCAGGTTTTTGGATGTTCAAAGAATATTTCAATCTCACCATCAAAGAAACGATTCGCTCCTGGTCAGTGATGGAGTCAATCGTTGCCGTCGTTGGTCTCTTAGGTGTATTAATTCTTGATTTAATTATATAGTAATTATGATTGCAGTCAATATCGAACAAAAGTTAACAGAGCTCGGACATATCCTTCCAAGTATCCCACCGTCAAAGGGCGTGTACAAGTCGACGCTCGAAGTTGGTAATTTGCTTTACACTTCCGGGCACGTTTCTATTAATACAGACGGAAGTTTTATTACAGGAAAATGTGGCAACGATGTAAGTGATGAAGAAGCGAGGCGCGCAGCGCAGCAATGTGGATTGGCAATTCTTGCTTCGATCAAAAAACACTTCGGCTCACTAGATCGCATTAAGCGCGTTGTGAAAATTCTTGGAATGGTGAATGCTGTTCCAGATTATACAAAGCATGCAATAGTGATAAATGGATGCAGTGATTTGTTTGTACAACTTTGGGGTGACGATAATGGCAAGGGCGTTCGAAGCGCCGTTGGCATGGGATCTCTTCCGAACAATGTTGCGGTAGAAATCGAAGCGATTTTTGAATTTCAGTCAACGTGATTTATGAACAGCCCCGTTTCTGTTATAACCTTCGGTGAAATTATGCTGCGATTGGAAGCACAATCCGGTCAGCGTCTTGCGCACGGTGAAAGCTTTCGGCGTTTCTATGGCGGATCAGAAGCCAACGTTGCTGTTCTTCTCGCACAACTGGGCATACCAGTAAGTTTTGTAACGGCAGTACCCGACAACACGATCGGCCAGGGCGCAATCGACGCAGTCCGAAGTTTTGCGGTCAATACAAATTCAATTCTCCGTTCCGGAAAACGGCTCGGAATTTACTACACGGAAAATGGAAATAGTATTCGGCCATCGAGAGTGGTTTACGACCGCGAACATTCTTCATTTGCCGAATTGCAAACCGGGAAAATTAACTGGCAGGAACTATTCAATGGGCACCAACGATTTCATTGGTCCGGTATCACTCCCGCCATTAATTCTAATTGTGCTTCGCTCATCCTGGAAGGATTGAAAGTGGCGAAGGATGCCGGCCTCAGTATCTCCGCTGACATGAATTATCGAAGCACGCTTTGGAACTATGGCTCGCCATCCTCCGCTATAATGCCGGAGTTGTTAAACTACTGCGACACGATAGTGGGCGATATCGATACGGCAGAACAATATTTCGGAATAAAAATTTCTTCTTCACTTTCGGTAGAGGATAAATTTGCACAATGCGCCGATCAGCTCCAGCTAACGTTGCCCTCTTTAAAATTGCTTGCAATGAGCTTTCGGGGTTTCGATGCAAACGGTTCCTCAACGTACCAGGGCGCCATTCGGATGGCTGGTAAAGATTCTTTTACACGGATCTACAAATTACCCGTAACAATTGATCGTATCGGGAGTGGCGATGCCTTTACGGCGGGCTTATTATATGGTTTGTGCAATCAGTTGAACGCAGAACAAATTATTCATGTGGCGCTCGCATGTGGCGCAATCAAGCATAGCATGGAAGGAGATTTTTGTGTTACATCGCTTGAGGAAATAAAGACATTCATTCACTCAGGCCCATCAAACAGGGTATCGAGATAAAAAGTAAAAGACATGACAAAGGAAGAGATTCTTCAACTCGCAAGTGCGCAAGGTTTACTGCCACCATTTAATCATCCGGAAGAAAAGGTTGCCATGCAAATCCTTGATGCAGTTTATGCGGGTGGGTTACGAATGATCGAGTACACTAACCGGTCGAGCAACGCGCTGGATGTGTTTTCTGCAATGGTAAAGTATGCAGATAAAAAACTCCCGGGAATGGTACTGGGTATTGGAACGATCATGAACGCTAAACAGGCGAAGCAATTTCATAAAGCAGGTGCACAATTCATTGTCGCCCCAACTTTAAGCCTGGAAGTAGGAGCATATTGCAGCAAACACGATCTGTTTTGGTGTCCCGGTGCAGGTACAGCGACTGAAGTGGTACAGGCGCATGAATGGGGGGCATCGTTGGTTAAATTGTTCCCGGCAGAAGTTCTCGGCCCTACATTCGTAAAATCTTTAAAAGGTCCGTGTCCCTGGACAAAACTAATGCCGTCAGGCGGTGTAACGCTCGACGAAAATAATTTAGCAGCATGGTTCAAGAGTGGCGTTGAATGCGTCGCAATCGGCACGCAATTATTTAGTAAAGAAATTATGCAGGAAGGAAATATGAAGTTGTTGGAAGAACGCGTTGGATGGTTACTCAGCACCATCGCTAAAATTAGAAAAGAAAACCAACTATAAAAGGAGAGTGAGAGCGAAGAGCGGGAGCGGGGATCGGTTGATTCGAGTTCCGCTGATCAACTCATCATTATAAAGTAAATTTTCATTGATGGAATGGTATGAGATCGATAATTTGAATGAACTGGATACACCGGCGCTTGTGATTTTTCCAGATCGTGTAAAAAAAAATATTCAAACTGCGATTCAAATGGTCGGGGATGTGAATCGCTTGCGACCGCATATCAAAACCAATAAATCTCCCGATGCAAGTCGGCTGATGATCGCTGCCGGTATAAAAAAATTTAAATGTGCAACGATAGCAGAGGCTGAAATGCTTGCGCAGTGCGGTGCGAAAGATGTATTGCTCGCATACCAGGCACTGGGTCCCAAATTGAATCGTTTTGTAAAACTGGTTGATCAGTATCCCGAAACAACCTTCTCTTGTCTCACTGATAATTCACGCGCAGCCAGGGAGCAGTCTGGAGTTTTTGAAGCGGCTGGCTTGCGCGTGCCAGTGTACATCGATTTGAATGTCGGGATGAATCGAACCGGGATCGTTCCAGGAAAAGAAGCGATTGATCTATTCAAAGAACTACATCAATTAAAAGGAATACAACCAGCAGGCATACACGCTTACGATGGTCATCTGCGAAGTAGTGATATCGCTGAGCGCACGCGCCAATGCAATGAGGGATTCAAAGCAGTTGAAGAAATGGTTATTGAACTAAAAAAGGAAGGTTTCGATGTGCCATCTATAATTGCTGGAGGCTCTCCCGCATTTCCGATACATGCAAAGCGCGCGAACGTTGAATGCAGTCCCGGCACATTTGTGTATTGGGATAAGGGTTATCTCGATCTTTGCCCGGAGCAGAACTTTTTGCCAGCCGCCGTTTTAGTGACGCGAATTGTTTCGCTTCCGGCACCAAATAAACTGACAACTGATCTCGGTCATAAATCAGTAGCCGCTGAAAATGAAATCGGACGCCGAATCTTTTTTCTAAATGCCAGCAATTTAACCGCGACCGGTCAAAGTGAAGAACACCTTGTATTAGAAACTAACGCGGGCCATTACTATCAAACCGGAGATGTCTTGTACGGTATTCCCTTTCATGTTTGCCCTACGGTTGCGCTTTACGAAAGAGCGCTAACAGTCGAAAACGGAAAAGTTATTGGGGAATGGCTCACACTTGCCCGCAACCGCAAGATCACCGTATAAAAAATTTCAAACATGTTTACGATCGACGCGCACCTGGATTTATCAATGAATGCAATGGAGTGGAATCGCGATCTGCGGCTACCCGTTGCTGATATCCGCAAGCGTGAACATGGTTTATCAGATAAGCCCGATCGTGGAAATAATACCGTCTCACTTCCTGAACTCCGGAAAGGTAATATCGGTTTGGTCGTGGCAACTCAAATCGGCCGATATATTGCTCCCGATAATAAATTACCCGGCTGGCATTCGCCGGAACAGGCCTGGGCGCAAACCCAAGGTCAACTTGCGTGGTACAAAGCAATGGAGGAGGCCGGGGAGATGCGATTGATTGCGGATGTTCACGCGCTCGAACGGCATGTCGAACTCTGGAACAATGAAGAAAGCAATAAGCTTAAACCGGTAGGTTATATCTTAAGTCTCGAAGGCGCAGATTCAATCGTAACAATCGAACATTTGGAAAGGGCTTATGTATACGGACTTCGTGCTATCGGCCCGGCGCATTATGGACCCGGGCGATATGCCAATGGAACAGATTCTTCTGGCAACTTGAATCAGTCGGGAGTTGCCTTACTACAAGAAATGGATCGTTTAGGCATGATCCTGGATGCGACACATCTTTGCGACGACGCATTCTGGGACGCACTCAACATTTACAAAGGCCCGGTATGGGCAAGCCATAATAATTGCCGGGCAATTGTAAACCACAATCGGCAATTCAGTGATGACCAACTCCAGCTCTTGATCGAAAGAGGCGCGATCATTGGTGCCGCGATGGATGCATGGATGATCGTCCCGAACTGGAAGCGAGGTGTTTCCACTCCCGCGTCTACTGCCTGTATTCTCGACCGATTGATAGATCACATCGATCATATCTGCCAGCTTGCAGGTAATAGTTTGCATGTTTGTATAGGCAGTGATCTTGACGGTGCGTTTGGGAAAGAACAATCACCAATGGATATTGAGACAATTGCTGACCTGGGTATTTTTCCATCACTTCTCGCGAAGCGAGGGTATAGCAAAGACGATATCATCAATTTTATGCATGGGAACTTTCTTCGGTTTATAAAAAATGCGTGGACCCATTGATCTGCTAAACGTGTAATACCTCTGCCTTTATTGTGTATTCATTCGTGTCTTATTCGCGAGAATTCGCGTTCTTGTATTCCCAAAAATCACTTTGCCTCCGCGGAAAATTTGTGGAAGCTCGGAATCGTTTCAATCCCTTTATAAAAATTCCTCAATTCAAACTTTCCATTGAAGATCGAATTTAGACGAACGCAATTATAATTTAAAATGGAGATGGACTGATGGCCGACCAACCACCATCGATGATCAATGTCTGTCCGGTTATTTGCTTCGCCGATTTACTTACAAGAAACAATGCTGCGGCCGCGATATCTGCCGCTGTCGAAGGCCGACCAGTAGGAGAGAGACGCGACCATGTTTTCTCATATTCCTTATCTTCTAACGTTCTTTCTGTCAATGTAGCCCCAGGTGCAATTGCATTTACATTGATATTAAATTGCGCAAGTTCGATAACAAGATTTTTTGCAAGCATTTCAATTCCAGCCTTTGTCATTGCATAAGCCGCCAGATTTTTGTGAGCCTGGTGACCAACTACAGATGATGTAAACAAAATGCTTCCGCCCTGTTGCTGCGATTTCATTTGCCTGGCCGCCGCTTGTGCCAGAAAAAAAGTTCCACCCATATTTACTTGTAACACTTTGTAGAACGATTCAGGAGTATAATCAAAAAAGTCACTGAATAGCGTGATGCCTGCGTTTGCAATCGCAATGTCAAGCTTGCCAAAACGCTCTACAGCAATATTCACTAGCTGCTGGGTAAATGAAGTGTCTCCAACATCGCCGGCAACGGCAATACACGCACCACCATCGTCGGTAATTTTTTTTGCGGCCTCAGCAGCAAGTTGCGGATCGAGATCATTTAAAATGACATTCGAGCCCGCAAAAGATAGCTGCCGGCAAATCTCGTAGCCAATTCCCTGGCCCGCGCCGGTTACAATGGAAACACAATCATTGAAGTCAGTTGATGCCATCATTACAAACTTGAGAAATTAGTAATTACATCTGTAAGCTAATTTTTTTCAAGCTTGAACGAAAATTTATGTTTCTTAAAAACAACGTTGCAGTTGTAGTTACTTCCAACCACCACCGAGCGACCGATAAAGTTCAACGACAGTGTTCAATTGGCGTCGTTCGATCGTTGCGAGGTTCAGTTCTGCCTGCAACGCGTTCGACTGCGCAGTCAACACTTCAAGATAATTTGCAAGATCGCTTTTGAATAATAGTTGCGCATTTGCAACCGCTTTTTGCAATGTATCTGTTTGGCTTATTGCGATGACTTGTTGTTCTTTCAGTTTTTCCGCCTGTATCAATGCGTTCGTTACTTCTGTTGTTGCAATCAGCACCGACTGTCGAAAGCGAGTGACGGCCTGGTCCCTCTGAAGTTTCGAGATTTCGAATGCCGTTTTCAATTCACGATGCTGAAAAATTGGCTGAGCGATAGCACCGGCTGCGAACCCGAACAACGAATTTGGAATATTAAACCAATTGCTTGCTTTAAACGATTCGAGTCCACCACCAGCAGTAATATTCAACGCGGGGTACATATTTGCTTGCGCGATGCCTATACGCGCGTTTGCGATGATGAGTTCGAGTTCCTGTTCGCGAACGTCAGGTCGACGACTCAATAACGCAATGGGTAAGCCCGTCGCAAACTGTTGTTGACTAAATGCAGCAGTGGTAGTCGCACTTCGTGCTATTTTTCCGGGAAGATGACCTGTTAGAATTTGTAATGCATTTTCCTGGAGCGCAATCTCCTCTTCCAATTGTGGCAACAGGATAGCTGCATTTTGTTTTTGCGATTGGGCCTGCTGCACTGCCAGTGAATTCACAAGGCCGGCATCGCGAAGTAATCTCGTGGCAGTTACAAACGAATCGCTAAGTGCCAGGTTTTTTCTTGTTATCGCCAATTGCCTGTCGAGTGCAGTAAGGTTGAAATAGCCTTGTGCGATCGAAGCAACGAGTTGCGTCTGAATTGCTTTTGCTGCTTCATTGCTTTGCAAATATTGTGCAAGCGCTGACTCTTGTTGACGGCGAATCTTTCCCCAGATATCTACTTCCCATGACAAAGAAATAAATGCCTGGAAGTTTTCAACGTGGTTTGTTTTTAGAAAATTGCTTATACTTAAACCGTTTAAACTATTGTCGGATGGGCGGCTATACTGAGATGTAACACCAGCATTTATTTCCGGCAGGTACAACATTTTAGATTGGCGTACCTGCTGCTGCGCGATATCGATTCGTTTGATCGCGATCAGCAGATTGTGATTGTACTGAATCCCCGAATCGATCAACGTTAGCAGCTGCTCATCTTTAAAAAATTGTTTCCATGCGATATCTGCAATGGTGCTTGTATCCGAAAAAGTTGGTGTATTAAATTGTGTTGGGAGTAAAACTTCCGGCCGCTGATAATTTTTTCCTGTTCTGCATCCGATCATAAACGTTATCAATGCAAACGCCAGCAGTATTCTTGAAACTAATTGTAACATATGTAAAATTTAACTTTAGAAAATAGTAAGTATGCCCTGCAAATTCCTGTCGTATTATTTCCTACCATACAGGGCATACTATTATTTATTCACCGAGAGCGATCGGCTGGTTGATTTTTGGTTTGGTGATTTTCTCCTGCAAGTATTGGAAGATTACAAACAACACAGGAATGATAAATATCCCTAACAACACGCCGGTTAACATTCCGCCGAGTGCACCTGTTCCAATTGAGCGATTACCCAATGCTGATCCACCGCTTGCCCATGTAAGTGGAATTAGACCAACAATAAAAGCAAATGATGTCATAAGGATGGGGCGTAGCCTGAGGTTGGCTGCTTCAAGTGCTGACGCTACAAGGGAAAGGCCGGCTTTTCGACGCTGAACCGCGTATTCAACAATGAGGATGGCATTTTTCGCAAGCAAACCAATCAACATGATCAATCCAACCTGTACATAAATATTATTATCAATGCCTGTAAGATTGATGAAAAGGAACACACCAAGCAGTCCTGCAGGTACAGTCAGTATCACTGCGAAAGGAAGTATATAGCTTTCATATTGAGCTGCGAGTAAAAAGTAAACGAACACGATACTCAGAATGAAGATGATGGCAGTTTCACTTCCAGCGCCAATCTCTTCTCTTGTCATTCCGCTCCATTCATAAGAATATCCGCGGGGAAGATAAGTTTCACCAACTTCTTTAATCGCCTTGATAGCATCTCCTGAACTATACCCCGGCGCAGGCATCCCATTGATCGCAACCGCATTGAACAGGTTGTTTCGCGTTACTGTTTCAGGACCATAAACACGCTCCAGCGAAACAACAGTATTCACCGGTACCATTTCATCGTACTTGTTTTTTACGAAAAGATTATTTAACGAAGATGGATCGGCACGATATGCAATATCTGCCTGTACAATTACCCGGTAGTATTTTCCGAACCGATTAAAATCCGAAGCCATACTGCTTCCATAATAAACCTGAAGCGTTTGTAATAAATCACTGATCGAGACACCCAGTTGCTTGGCTTTTGCTTCATTGATGTCAAGCATAAACTGCGGATTGTTCGTATTAAACGTAGTGAACGCATATGCAATTTCTTTGCGTTTCATTAATTCACCGATAAAACCATATGCTGTACCTGCAAGTTTATCCAGCCTTCCACCCGTACGATCCTGGACAATGAACTCAAATCCACTTGTATTCCCGAATCCCTGGACTGTCGGGAAGATGAATAGGAACACACTTGCTTCTTTGATTGCAGCGAGCTTTTGATTCAGCAAACCCATTACGTCGTCAATTTTCTTCACCGGGCCTCTTTTGTCCAACGGTTTCATGCGGATAAAACCCACTGCGTATGCAGAACTATTTGCATTGGCAACTATGTTTAAACCCGTAACAGCAGCGCGTCTTTCAACCGCTTCAACCTGGGTGAGTAGACTATCAATTTTATCCATCACTTTTTGCGTGCGATCAAGTGATGCGCCCGGTGGGAGGTTTACTGAATAAACGATGAAGCCCTGATCTTCGGTAGGGATAAAGCCTGTCGGTGTTTTCCTTATTAACCAAAAACTAACCAGCGTTACAATCAGGAGACCGGTGATAGCAATCCATTTGTGCCGGATAAGAAATCGAAGGCTCGCTCCATATTTTTTGGTACTGGCAGCGAAACCAGCGTTGAAAGCGGTAAAAAATCTGCCACCGAAACCCTGAACAACATAATTGGCCTGACCTTTTTTATGATGATTGTTTTTTAAAAACAGTGCGCACAGCGCAGGGCTTAGGGTAAGTGCGTTCACTGCCGAAATTAAAATCGCGATAGCAAGCGTAAATGCAAACTGTTTATAGAACACACCAGCGGGCCCCTGCATAAATCCTACGGGAATAAAAACTGCAGCCATAACCAATGTAATGGAAATAATCGCCCCGGATATTTCACTCATTGATTGAACAGTCGCCTGCCGCGCGGGCAGTCCCGTTCGTTCCATTTTGGAATGGACGGCCTCAACAACTACAATGGCATCGTCCACTACAATTCCAATTGCAAGTACCATTGCAAATAGGGTGAGTAAGTTTATCGTGAACCCGAAAAGCTGCATGAAGAAAAATGTACCGATGATGGCCACCGGAACGGCAATTGCGGGAATGAGCGTCGACCGGAAGTCCTGCAAGAATATATACACAACGATAAATACGAGGATGAATGCAATGATCAGTGTTTCTTTCACCTGCCCAATTGAAGAGTCTAGAAACTCTTTGGCGTTGTACATATTGAAGTATGCCACACCTGTTGGAAAGGACGCTGCAGTTTTTTCAAGTACTTCATCAACGGCAGTTAAAATGTCGTTTGCATTTGATCCCGCAGTTTGAAATATGGCAATACCGATCCCCGTCTCACCCTGGATCTTTGTATCGGCGCTATAGGCAAATGCACCAAACTCGACACGTGCAACATCTTTAAGCCGAACCAGCGATCCATCAACACCCGCTTTCAGGATGATGTCCTCGTAATCCTGGTTTTGAGAATATTTTCCTTTATATTTTAAAATATACTCGAATGATTCGGTGCTGCTTTGACCAAAGCGGCCGGGAGCAGCTTCAAGGTTCTGTTCGCGAATTGCATTGAGTACTTCCTGCGGAGATATACCGTTCGCGGCTAACCGATCTGGTTTTAGCCAGATACGCATTGAATAGTCTTTTGCACCAAACACCAATGCCTGACCCACACCGGGCACACGTTGAATCTCCGGGATGATATTAATCTTAGCATAGTTCTGCAGGAAGGTTTCGTCGTAGGTGCTGTCTGTACTGTAGATCAACGGCACCATGATCATGCTGTTCTGTTGTTTCTGGGTAGTGATACCTGCTTGCACTACTTCCTGCGGGATCTGGCTTGTGGCTTTTGAAACCCGGCTTTGGACATTTACTGATGCAAGATCCGGGTCGGTACCAAGTTTGAAATACACGTTCAAGGTCATCGTTCCATCATTGCTTGAAGTGGAAGTCATGTAGGTCATGTTTTCCACGCCGTTGATGGATTCTTCCAACGGTGTAGCAACAGCACGCGCTACAACTTCGGCATTTGCACCTGGGTATACTGCAGTTACCTGGACAGTTGGCGGTGCGATATCCGGGAACAGTGTGATTGGTAAACTGTATAAAGAAATAATTCCAAGGAGCGTGAGGATGATCGAAACGACAGTTGATAAGACTGGTCGTTCAATGAATTTTTTTAGCATTTGGTTGTGTTTGATTCAATAGATCGCTGCTTGCAAAAAATTGCATGTGCGATGATGAGTGTTTAGTGATGATGGAGATCATGTAACCAGAACTTGTCTTTACTTCAGCGGGTTACTCTTAAGAACGCTATCGATTGATAATTTTTCCGGCGTAATTTTCGCGCCATCTTTCAGCCGATCGAGACCTGAATAAACAATGCGATCTCCGGGGTTTATTCCTTTTGAAACCAGGTAATAGTTTCCACTTTTCCCTGCTAACTGTACAGGAATACTTTTTACGGTGTTGCTATCTGACAATACGAATACAAAGGTTTTATCCTGAAGTTCGAAGGTTGATTCCTGGGGGATGATGAGCGCTGCATTTAAAAGACGCGGAATACGGATTCTACCGGTATTGCCTGATCGCAATAAACCATTTGGATTATCAAAAATCGTTCGAAGTGTTATTGCCCCCATACTGTTGTTGAACTGCCCGGAGACGATCTCAACATGTCCTTTATGCGGATACAAGCTATTATCTGCAAGAAGCAATTCAACTGCAGGTATCTGCTTGATCTTCTCTTCGATAGTTTTGCCGGCGAATTGATTTTCAAATTCGAGAAAGTCTTTTTCGCTCAGCGAAAAATAGGCGTAAACTTTTTTGATTTCGGAGAGAACCGTGAGCGGCTGAGCGACGCTTGTTCCAACGAGACTTCCTGTTTTGAATGGAATTCGTCCGATGTACCCATCTGCAGGTGCTTTGATCGTAGTGTATCCAAGATTAATCCGTGCATTTTCAACGATAGCCTGTGCTTGTGTAACACTCGCCGCCGCACCGCTTTTTGCAATTGTCGCCGTTTTCAATTGTACATCCGAGATAACATTGTTTTGTACCAGTGGTGTCAGCTTGTCGACATTTGTTGTAGCGTTATTGAAACTTGCTTGCGCAACGAGCAATGCTGCATTTGCATTATTAAGCTGTTCACGATAGATACGATCGTTAACAAGGAAAAGCGGCTGTCCTTTTTTTACGAAAGCGCCTTCGTCGACGAATATCCGGTCTAGATTGCCTTCAACCTGCGGACGAATTTCAATATCACGGGTACCCTGAAGCGAAGAAGAATATTCCTGGTATGTTGTTGCAGCGGATTGTGCAACTTCGATCACCGGGAGTACTGGCAATGGCGCCTGACCGGGAACGGTGCTCGCAGAGGTTGAATTGCAAGCATAAAAGCCGAGCATGGCAATCACTGCGAGTATAGGTATCAATTCGTTTCCGGTAGAGCTGATTAACCTGCCGAGTCTTTTTGGAATGTCGATAATTGTTTGCATAAATAAGAAGTTTTGCGTTCTGATTAATTTTAAAAAACGGGCAAGGTTTGGGCAAAAGTGTAGCGTAACAGTCGTATTAATGCTAACACTGTTAGATTTAAAAACAAAAAAATTTTAGCTTTCGAGGTTCTTTATAAATCCGTTGATCGCATCATCGAGTACAAGTTTATTAAGCGTATCTGAAGCATCTGAGTTGGAAAGCATTCGAATTGAAATCAATCCGTGCAAGATCGAACACAGTGTGTGATATTTCAGACAGAGGTTTGCATTGGGCGTTTGGTGCTTAGCAATCAGTTCATTGATTGAATCCATGAAAAGGCTGCGTACGGTCATTTTTTCGGGAAGATTTTTCTCAACATCACAACAGGGCATTCCGAGACCGAACATCAATTGGTAATATTCTTTATTCTTTTGTGCGAAGTGCCAGTACGCATCTGCCATCACACGAAGTTGGCCAGCTGGGTCTGTACTCTTTGCCTTCGCCTGTTGCATTTTTTTCGCAAGCGACTTAAAACCTTCCTTGCCAATCTCCATCAAAATCGCTTCTTTATTTTCGAAGTGATCATAAATGACGGGCACGCTATACTCAATTGCGTCGGCGATTTTCCTGATAGACAGCGACTGCCATCCTTCATCCTTCACCATCTGCCATGCAGTGCAAAGAATGTTAGATCGTACCTCTTCTTTCTGTCGTATGCGTCTTTCTGATATTCCCATATAATTTCCTAACACCGTTAGCAAATGTAAGCCTGTTCGGAATCGACTTCCAAATTTATTTTTCTGAAAGCTATTTATTGAGGGTGTTTATTGCTGCTCTTATTAACCTCTTGTTGTATGATAATCTTTGGCTTATGCCGGAAACTATACAGCAAATAAAATAATGCAGGTAGAATAAAAATACTTCCGATTATTAGTGCCCAACCAAGCGATTCGATTGTTTTTTCGTGCCCGTGATGTTCGAGTAACGACAAGGTTTTACCGTTTTTGAGTAATACGATATTGGGAAAATGGCGATACGTTATTGTCAGAAGAATCATCGATACCTGGAACCCAGCGAGCAAGCGCAATAGATTATGAGTTCCATTTTTATAGAGATAATACCATTGCACCAAAAAGGATAGGCTTGCTAAGGAAATAGCAAGAACGCCGACTAAACTGCCAAAAATCCAATTCGCCAATGGGATCCCTTGCAGCGTTGCGGTTATAAAAACGAAAGTGCCGCAAATGAAAGCAGCAATACTGGTTGTTTTTGCTTTAGCGATGAATCGCTTGCGATCGGTAGCATTGTCAGTTTCTCCAATCAGGTAAACTGCTGCCAGGTAACCGCAAATGGTGACAGTAAATAGTCCTACAGCAACTGAAAACGCGTTAAGCCAGCTAAAGATGTACGCATCGGCAAACGTTTTTGCTTCGGTATCGATTGTGGATGAAACGGCGCTGCCGGCGATGACGCCCAGCGAAAAAGGAGTGAGAACACTTGAAATGACAAATACACCGTTGTAAAGTTTCTGCATGTCGTCTACCACCGGATCGTGATGACGAAAAGCAAAAGCAGTTCCGCGCGCGATAATTCCCAATAACATTATTGTAAGCGGAATATGAAGTGAAACAGACATCGTTGTATAAATCTCAGGGAATCCAACAAATAAGATCACAATTGCAATGATCAGCCACATATGATTTGCTTCCCAAATGGGACCGATTGCTTTGTATAACGTGTATCGCGTTCTCGGGCGATTTTCTTTTTTGGTGAAGAGTTCCAGTATTCCTGCACCAAAATCTGCACCACCCATCAAAAGATAAAGCAGCAAGGATGCCCACAAGAATATCATCACAACGTTAAGCATGTGGAGGTTGTTTCTCCGGCAGGTCATAAAGTCTATTCACCATCATGATTTGCCGAATAAGAATAAAGGCAACAATCAGCGCAAGCGAAATATATATCGCGGTATATAAATAGAATGAATAAACAATCCCCGGCATTGGTGTCACTGCATCTGCTGTTTTCATAACACCATAAATAATCCATGGCTGACGGCCGACTTCGGTAACTGTCCATCCAGCCTCAACTGCAATAAATCCCAATGGTGTCGCAATCGCAAACATCTTTAAAAACCATCGGCGATTAAACCAACTTTTCTTCTTCACTACGGCAATTATATAAACGATTGCCATTAATACTAACAATGAACCGATACCAACCATCGTTTGAAACGCCAGGTGTGTTACTAAAACCGGGGGATGCTGATCTTCCGGAATTTGATCGAGGCCAATTACTTCCGATTCAAAATCACCGTGTGCTAAAAAGCTCAGCATGCCGGGAAGGCGAATTGCATAGTTGACTGTTTTGGTTTTTTCATCCGGGATACCACCAATAATCAGTGAAGCAGGCTTCTCTGTGTGAAAATGCGCTTCCATTGCAGCCAGTTTTGCAGGCTGTCGAATCGCAACTTCTTTTGCAGATAAATCGCCACTGAGTGGTTGAAGCAAAGCTGCTACGATTCCAAATACTGCCGCAATCCGGAATGCCCCTGTATGAAAAGCGACGTTTTTCTTTCGTAAGATCATCAGCGCATGAATTCCCGCAACTGCAAAACCCGTTGCTGCAAATGCAGCTAATGTCATATGCAGCGACTGAGAAAACCATGCATCGTTAAACATCGCTTGAATCGGATCGATGTTGGTATACTTGCCATCTGCAAAGTCAAAACCTGTTGGTGAATTCATCCATGAATTTGCTGCGACAACAAG